>JAYVRP010000302.1:0-6977 GCA_043776215.1 Rhodoferax sp.
GACCTCCGGTGGCGGCTCCAGGGAAGCCAGCGCGACGTCAAGCAAAGACCGTATGCCTTGCCCGTGGGCTGCCGACACTGCATGGACCTCCCCGAGACCGAGCTCGAAGAATTCGGCAATTCTGGAGCCGTCGGTCATGCCTTCGGCCTTGTTCGCAACCAGCACGCAATCTTTGCCCAGACGGCGGAGGTAACGCGCAATATCGTGGTCATGGGCGGACACCCCACCGCGGGCGTCCACGACGAACAGCACGACATCGGCTTCTGCGACGGCCTGTCGGGTCTGCTTCCCCATTTCCTTCACGATACCGGTTTCCGCCTCAGGCTCGAAACCACCGGTGTCGATGACGATGAATTCGTGGGCGCCGTGTTTGCCTTGGCCGTAGTGGCGATCTCTTGTCAGACCTGCAAAATCGGCGACGATCGCGTCCCGCGACCTGGTCATGCGATTAAAGAGCGTTGACTTGCCTACATTGGGACGCCCGATCAGGGCCAGTACCGGCTTCATATGGGGCTCGCCACCGTGCCAGGCGGGATCACTCTGGACGAAACCCGAAAACTCCACCATTGCGGGTGACCACCACCAGGGTGTTGCCGACCAGCACGGGGGCTGCCGCAATGGCTGATCCATCGGTCGCCACCCGCCCCATCGGAGCCCCGTCCTGCCGCGACAGAAAATGCACGAAGCCTTGCGCATCACCCACGGCCAGGGAACGGCCGATCGACAAGGGTGCACTGAGACCACGGAACTTCAAGCGGTCGGAAGTCCATGCGCGTTCGCCGTCTGCGCGGCGCCAGGCCACCACCTTTCCATCGCTCTCGGTTCCGAACACAAACTGCGCATCGCCATGCACCCCCTCGGAACCGACCGCCGGCTTGGTCCACAACAGGTTGCCACGGGCGGCGTTGACACAAGCAACCGCCGACTGGAAGGCACGGACGCAGACCACATCGGCCTCGCGGCTGACGCTCCCCACCAGATCGACAAGGCGCTCAACATCATTCGTGCCACGGGGATTGGCTACTGCAGCCTCCCAGCGCACAGTGCCATTTTGCGGATTCAAGCCCACCAACCGGCCCGACAATCCCGCCACCAATGTGTCACCGACAGCCAACAGAACACCCGATTGCCGCACTGCCAATGCCTGGTCGCCAGGCCGCGCATAGTTCCATAACCTGCGACCGGTCTGGGCGTCAAATGCGGTGATGTTTCGGTCGGCTGTCAATACAAACACGCGTGCGCCAGCCACCAGTGGAGCCGTGTAGGCCAGGGCCCCTAGCGACTCGCGCCAGAGTTCCCGCCCGCGCTCCATGACCACCAGATCGTTCGCACGGGTCACCACCGCAGCATAGCGGCCATCGGTTCCGGCACCGGCGCCGAGCGTGGCACCAGCAGATGCCCGCCACTGGTCTTGGCCGGTGACAGCATCCAGCGACACCACCGTACCGTCCGAACTGGCGATCGTTGCAGTATTGCCAATGGTTTTGACGTCCAACGGGAAAGTGACTGCACCAATCTTGGCGCTCCACGCCAGTTTGACGTTGATAAGTGCCGCGTTGGGGCCCAATTCTGTTGGTTTTGGCTTGTCTGGACTGCCAGCACAGCCACCGAGCACCAGCGTTGCCGCCAGGGCGAGCATGGCCCAGACTGGCCGCGCGACACGAAAGCCGCCAACGCACAGGCTCTTCATTTGGCGACCTCCGTTCCAGCGGCCGCAGATGCACCCGCCTTGGCCGGCGTATCCACCGTGGTCACTGCCCGCGGATCCACACCAAGGGCATTGAGCTTGATTTCGACCAGGCGACGGTACTCACTTCGCTCGTCCAGTCCCTTGTAGGCGCGTTCGTATTCCACGCGGGCTTCAGGCATCTTGCCCTGCAAAGCCATCAAGTCACCCTTGCGGTCGGCCACCAGAGGCGCAAACTCCGCCGGGAAAGCGCCAGCCAATTGGGTCATCGCTTCAGGGTAGGCCTTGGCATCGGCCAGGATGCTGGCCAATCGCAATTTGGCGATGGACTGGTAGGCCTCATCGGAGCTCTTTTCGGCAACCCACACCAGCGCTGCCTTTGCGGCGTCCACCTTGCCTGCCTCGTAATTCAGCTTGGCGACCAGCAGGCCGCTTTGCTGCGCATACGCTGTTCCAGCAAAACGATCTTTCATATCAACGAAGGCTCGGTCGATCTTGGCCATATCGCCCTGGCGTGACAAGCGTTCCAGTTCATCGAACATGGCTGCCGCCTGCACGGCCTGATTGCGCTGCCAATATTGGTAGCCGTTCCAGGAGGCAAAGGCGCCCGTCACCACGATCAAAGCCCAGGTGACCAGATTGCCGTATTGATTCCAAAAATGCTTGAGCTGGGCGAGTTGTTCTTGTTCTTCGAGGTCGAGATGATTTGCCATGGAGTGGTTTCGATTAGGACTGCGATTGTAGGGTGCGTGCCCATGCGCCAACCTCGGCCAAGGGGTGGACAAGTTGCGTTCCCGCACCATCGCGCAAGGCCTTGACCGTCACCTGCCCTTGGGCCAATTCCGCCTCGCCAAATACCAGCGCGTACCGTGCACCGCTGGCGTCGGCGCGTTTGAACTGCGACTTCATGCTGGCGCCACCCTCCTGCAAACCCGCATGCAACTGGACACGGACACCCTGCTGGCGCAGCAACTGCAGGGTCTGAAAAACCTGAGGCAGGCTGTCCGGGTGCGGAACAATTGCATAGGCGTCCAGGACAGGTGGCGCGACCGCAAGCCCGCGCACCCGGACCAGTTCGAGCACGCGTTCGATACCCAGGCCCCAACCCACGGCTGGAGTCGGCTTGCCGCCCAGCACCTCGAACAAGCCGTCATAACGACCCCCGCCACACAAGGTGCCCTGCGCGCCCAACTCGTCGGTGACAAATTCGAAGACGGTGTGGCTGTAGTAGTCCAGCCCGCGTACCGCGCGTGGGTTCACACTCCATGGCACGGCGCAACTGGTCAACAGACGCTTGACTGTGTCGAAGTGCTTGAGCGAGCTCTCCCCCAGAAAATTCAACAGCTCAGGTGCTTGCCGGACCATGTCCTGCATCAACGGGTTCTTCGTGTCGAGGATCCGCAGCGGGTTGGTGTGCAGGCGGCGCTGGGCATCGGCATCAAGCAGTTCCGCATGGCGTTCAAAATGGGCAATCAGCGCAATCCGGTGTTGCTGGCGCTCCGCCGCAACGCCCAGGCTATTGAGCTCCACCCGAACACCGGCCAGGCCGACGCGGTTCAGCAACTGCGATGCCAGCACGATGAGTTCGGTGTCGACTTCCGCGCCAGGAAAACCCAGGGCCTCAGCCCCCACCTGGTAGAACTGACGGTAACGTCCGCGCTGCGGCCGCTCATGGCGAAACATCGGGCCCACGTAATACAGGCGCTTTCCGCCCTCGTAGGTCATGTTGTGCTCGATAGCTGCACGCACCACCCCGGGCGTGTTCTCCGGCCGCAAGGTCAACTGCTCACCGTTGAGTCGATCCTCGAAGGAATACATTTCCTTCTCGACAATGTCAGTGGATTCGCCCGTCCCTTTGACGAACAATTGTGTGTATTCGACGATGGGTGTGCGAATGCTGCCGTAGGCAAACTGGCCCATCACTTCGCGCACATGCTGCTCGAACCACTCCCAGTGCGCCGATTCGGGCGGAAAAATGTCGTTCATGCCTTTGACGGCCGTCAGTTTGCGACATTTTGGATTTCCCTGTTGCTGTGCCATGGTTTCTGTCGCAGTCAAACTGTCTGCACGCCAGCGCGGTTGCCGAACCGGTTTTCGATATAGGTTTCCACGACAGCCTGGAAGTCCTGGCCTATGGTGTCACCCCGCAACGTCATTCGTTTCTCGCCATCGATGAAAACCGGCGCGGCCGGAGCTTCACCTGTTCCGGGCAGACTGATGCCGATGTCCGCATGCTTGCTTTCACCCGGCCCGTTGACGATGCACCCCATGACGGCCACCTTGAGTTTCTCGACACCGGGGTACCTCGTGCGCCAGACGGGCATCTGGGCCCGCAGGAAGTCGTCGATCTGCTGGGTCAACTCCTGGAACGTGGTGCTGGTGGTGCGTCCGCATCCTGGGCACGCCGTCACACTCGGGACAAACGCACGCACACCCAGTGCCTGCAGAATCTCCGCGGCGATCACGACTTCCTGGGTCCTGGGTTCACCCGGTGCCGGCGTCAGTGATACCCGGATCGTGTCGCCAATGCCTTCTTGCAGCAGGATCGACAAGGCGGTGGCAGAAGCCACCGTCCCCTTGGTGCCCATGCCGGCCTCCGTCAGCCCAAGGTGCAGGGCATGATCGCAGCGCTTCGCGAGGGCACGGTACACCGACACCAGATCCTGCACTCCACTGACTTTGCACGACAGAATAATCTGGTTGCCGTCCAGGCCCATGGCCTGCGCCCGCTGCGCCGATTCGATGGCTGATCGCACAAGCGCCTCGTACATGACTGGTTTCGCACCCCACGGGGTGGCGCGCAGGCTGTTTTCATCCATCAACTGGGCGAGCAGCTCCTGATCGAGGCTGCCCCAGTTGACACCGATGCGCACCGGCTTGTTCCAGCGAATTGCAGCCTCGATCATTTGCCCGAACTGTCGATCACGCTTGTCACCCTTGCCAACATTACCCGGGTTGATACGGTATTTTGAGAGCGCCTGGGCACACGCCGGGTAATCAGTCAGCAGCCGATGTCCGTTGTAGTGAAAGTCGCCAATCAAGGGAACATCGACGCCCATGCGATCAAGTTGCTCCCGTATATAGGGAACCGCCTGCGCCGCTTCGGGTGTGTTGACGGTGATGCGGACCATCTCTGAGCCGGCCAGCGCCAGTTCCTTGACCTGAATCGCCGTACCGATCGCGTCGGCTGTATCGGTATTGGTCATGGACTGGATCCGCACAGGCGCATCGCCGCCAACCGTCACTACACGCTGACCCCAAACCACCCGCGCCTGGCGCGAGCGCCTTGGCGCGACAGTCGCTACGTCGATGGGTTGCTGTTCGTGCTGTTTCATTTGACCTGAAACCTCGCCACGTTGTCCTTGACCAGTGGTGCCAGGTCAAGGACTTGCCCACGGACCACCACCTCCACGGCATCGGCCCGACCCACTACTGCCGCCAGCGGCAAAGCGCCGGACGCGAGTGCGTTTTCACCCGGGTTGAGGGTTTTTCTCAATTGCACGACACCGGCGGAATCAACAACTTCGACCCATGACGTGGAACGCGCCTTGAACACCAGAAGGGACGACGCCGGTGGGTCGGCAGGCGTCACAGGGTCTGTCGCAGTGAGTGTGCTGCGCGCGGTGGCCAATGGCGCGACGTTCGGTGCGACGCCATCCTTGCCAGCGTTGCTGGCCGCCGTTTCAGTGGGTGTGGCAGGCACAAGAACGGAAGCGGCGAGTGGAGCCGCTGGCGGTATCACAACCGAACCAGGGACCCTGGCACCCACAGGAACATTCGGGGCGGTCGTTGACACCAGACCCACTACCTTGAGCAGCGGCCAGAAAAAAAGCACGGCCGCCCCGACCACCAGCAGCGCGGCAACAGTCAATACTGGCTTTGAGACCCTGGACAGCAGCGGAGCACGCCACAGGGCACGCGGCTCATGCAGGCTCGCACGATCCGTCGTGCTGGTGTCGAGCTGCAGCCGCGGCATGATCTGGTCTGGCAGTCGGCTCAGGATCGGAGCTGGGTCGACTTTGAGCGTCCGGCACACGCTAGCCGCGAGCGCGCGGGCAAAAACAGCATCTGGAAGGGCATCGTGCCGGTCCGCTTCCAGTGCCTCCAGCTTCTTGACTGGCACCTTCAATGACATGGACAACGCATCAATCTGTATGCCTGCGGCCTCGCGCGCCTGACGCAGCAGCGCACCCGCACTCAAAGTTGTCAGTGCCACCCGCAAGTCAGCAGCGGCAGTGGCAAGCTTTTCGACCGACTCACTCATCGAAGGCACTCCGGTCAAACAAGGTCAGTTCCCGCGACTGTGCGAAGCGCTTGCGGAGTTGCCCTGCCAGTTGATCGACGGCGTCCGTGTTGTTCAAGCGACGTTCGACCTTGATTCCGAGCCACAGCGACTCGGAATTTGCCAGTTCGCTGTTGTTGATACGGCGAATATAGAACTGCGCACGGACCAGTTCGCCGCGCTGGAACAGAAGATTGGCAAGGTTGTAACCCGTGATCGGGTTGCCGGCATCGAGTTCATAGGACCGCGTCAGGCTCACTTCGGCCTGCTCTTTCTGCCCCGCTTTCGACTGACACAAGCCCTGAGTCATCAGCGTTTTCGCGCGGTCACCGTACAGTGGATTTGCCAGCGCCTGCCCAAAGTACTGTGCGGACTCTGCGTTGCGCCCTTGCTGGCACATCAGCCAGCCAAAGTTATGGAACGTATTGGAGTCAGCCGGATTCAGTGCGATGGCACGGCGGAAACTCTCCTCGGCCAATCGCATGTCGTTGAGGCGCATGTACACCAGTCCGCGCAGGTTGTAGGCATCACCGAAGGTCGGGTCTGCCGTGATCGCCTGTTTCAATTCATCCAGGGCTATGGTGGTCTGGCCCTGCTCAAAATAGCCGATCGCCAGCTCCAGACGGATCCTGGCGCGCTTGCGCCCGTCCGGCTCGTCAGAGTCTGTGACCAGGTCCGGGCGTCCGCCGCCCTGACCTGCCATGCCCGGGTCACTGGCGCACGAGGCCAGGAGCAGGACGGCACTCAGCCCCATCATCCATGCCGTCAGTGCGCGCATGCAACGCAACCGGGGACCGGTGATCAATGCCATCTTTCAAACCTCCTTGAAGCCCGTCCCGGCCGTGGTGGCCGGGGTGAGCATGATTGTGCGTTGTACCGCAATCCGACCCGCCACACCGGTTCTGTCTTTGACGTCGCCCGCCAGTTGTCCGCAAGCGGCGTCGATGTCGTCTCCGCGCGTCTTGCGCACAGTCGCAACGAATCCGGCATCGGTCAAAGCCCGGGCAA
>JAYVRP010000303.1:0-2155 GCA_043776215.1 Rhodoferax sp.
AGCACGCGCCGGCCGCTGACCGGGTGCAGACTTACCACCGGGTGGGCCGGATTGGGGTAGTCACGCTCCAGAATCCGCAACCGGGCCTGGTGCGCCTCCGAGCTGCTGAACAGGTGCCGCCAGGGCTTGAAGTCGTGTTGCGCCTCCAGCCCGTGAACGTATTGCTTCATACGCTCCGACAGGCCGGTATAAGCGGCCGTCATGCTGGCAAACAAGGTGTTGCCACCAAACGCCGGAACGATGTTGGCGCGCAGGATCGTGAGGGCCGGCGGCGCCAGCCGGAAGGTTTCATCCGCGTGCCACTGGTCGGTCAGGGCGGGCGGGTTGTCGGCCGAGTTGTCCAGCACGATCACCTCCCGCTGCGCGTCCAGGTTGGGGCTGAATGGGTGGATCGAGAGTTCGCCGAATCGGCGGGCAAAGTCCATCTGTTGCGCCAGCGTGATGTCCTGGTTGCGGAACACCAGCACCTCGTGGCGGACAAAGGCAGCGTGCAGTGCCTCGAACCGGGCATCACTCAAGGGCTGGCACAGGTCCAGGCCACGGATCTCGGCGCCGATATTGCCGCCGATACGCAGGGTGTCGAAGTGGCCGGAGCCGGTGTTTGTGGGGGTCATGGGGGTCCTTCGTGGTGTCAGAGCATTTCGGGCCGGATGCCGGCGCGGCGCAACATGGCGTGGAACATCTTGTGCGCGTTGCTGTGGGTGCCGGTCTGCATGCCGACGCGTGTGGCAGGCACACGCTGCAACACGTCCGCCGGAATTTGCCGGTTCGGTCCCAGAGCGGCATCACTGGCGAGCTGGATCTCGCAGGCACGTTGCAGGTTCCAAAGCCGCGAGAAGGCCTCGGGAATCGTGCTGCCGGTCACCAGCAAGCCATGGTTGCGCAGGATCAGGAAATGCTTGTCGGCCAGCGACGCCACCAGGCGCGGGCGCTCCGCCAACCCGGTGGTCACCCCCTCGTACGCGTGGTAGGCCACCTGCCCGTCCAGGATGGCGCTGTAGAAGTTGTCGCTGCGTAATCCGCTTTCCTTGCAACTGACCGCACTGCCGGCGGTGGTGTGCACATGCATCACACAGTGCGCGTCGGCGCGCGCTGCATGGATGGCGCCGTGGATCACGAAGCCGGCCTGGTTGACCAGGTGCTCACTGCCATCGATGTTTTTGCCGTGGGCGTCGATCTTCACCAGGTTGGCGGCTGTGACCTCGCCATAATGCAGCCCGAACGGATTGATCAGGTAGTGCGGGTTGTCGCGCTCGCCAGAGTCCACACGCAGGGTGATGTGGTTGAAGATCATCTCGGCCCAGCCCATGTGGTCGAACAACCGGTAACAGGCGGCGAGTTCCTGGCGGGCCTGCAGCTCGTCCGGGGTCATGGAAGGTGGTGGCATCCAGTTGCTCCTTGTGTTTCGTGGGGTGATGGGGTCACGCGGCTTGCCGCAGCGGCAAGGGGTGCGGTGGCGCGTCGGGCAACTTCAAGCCGGCCATGGGTTGCAGGCGCAGCAGATGCCAGGGGCTGGGCATCTCGCCCACCGGCACCTCGATCAGCACCGGGCCCGGCTCGGACAGCGAGTCACGAATCGCCGCGCCCAGGGCATCGGGCGTGGTGACACAACAGGACGGAATGCCAAAGGCACGCGCCAGCAGGGCGAAGTCGGGGTTTTCAAGGTCCACCGCGACCTCGGCACCAAACACGCGGCGCTGGATGGCCCGCACATTGCCGAAATGGCCGTCGTTGAAGACCACCAGCGTGACCGGCAGGCGGTACTTGCGTGCGGTGGCGAGCTCCTGGTAACTCCAGCCAAAACCTCCGTCACCCGTGATGGCCAGCACCCGCTTGCCGCCGGCTGCAATGCTGGCACCCAGCGCGGTCGGAAAGCTGTACCCCAACGTACCCTGGTATCCCGGGCCGATGTAGGTCCGCGGCTGGTACACCGGCAAGGCCACCCGTGACAGGTAACCGACCTGGGTCAGTTCGTTGACGAAGATGCCATCCTCGGGCAGGGCCGCTCGCATGGCCTGGATGAAGGCCGCCTGCGGGGCCACCACATCGATCTGGCCCTGCGCCCAGGCCTGCACCTGGTGTGCTTCCTGCGGCGAGAGCACCGCGCGCTGGTGCACCGCCTGGGCCAGCGCGTCCAGCGCCACGGCGGCGTCGG
>JAYVRP010000304.1:0-26852 GCA_043776215.1 Rhodoferax sp.
GCAGCTGGGCCGGCTGCAACTTCCCAACCGCATCGTGTTGGCCCCGTGCACCCGCAATCGCGCATTGGCTGATCTGTCGCCCACGGCGGGCGCCATCGATTACTTTGCCGCGCGCGCCGATGCCGGGCTGTTGATCACCGAGGCCACACTGATCACACCCCAGGCGCAAGGTTTCCTGGACACGCCGGGCATCTTCCTGGACCAGCATGTGCGCCCCTGGGCTGTCGTCACCGACGCGGTGCACTGCCGTGGCGGACGCATCTTCCTGCAGATCTGGCATACCGGACGGGTGGCGCACTCGCACTTCAAGGGCGCCGTCGCGATGGCCCCATCCGCCGTGCTGGACCACGCGCTACGGCACCAGGTCGGCGGCCTCGAAATCTACAACGAGATGCCCGTGGCGATGACCGAGCAGCAGATCGGCGAAGCCATCCAGCAGTTCGGCGCGGCCTGCGTGCGTGCAGATCAGGCAGGGTTCGACGGCGTCGAGGTCCACGGTGCCAACGGTTATCTGCCCGAACAGTTCCTGCGACGGCACACCAACCGGCGGACCGACGCCTGGGGTGGCAGCGAGGCCCGGCGCGCACGGTTCACACTGGAGGTGGTGGACGCGTGTTGTGCGGTCGTGGGTGCGCAGCGCGTCGGGTTGCGGCTGTCGCCCGCGGGCAACTTCAGCGACATGCAGTGGACGCCGGGTGACAACGAGACCTACGAATTGCTCATCGACGAGGTGCGCCAGCGCGAACTGGCCTACCTGCATACCGGCATCACCGAAGACGATCATTTTGATCGCCTCGGCGCTACTTCCACCGGGTTCCTGCGCCAGCGCTGGCAGGGCCCGCTCATTGGCAATGGCGGCTACACACCGGCTGCCGCCGCGGCCAATATCGCGGCCGGCGCGTTCGACCTCATCGCCTTTGGCAAGCTGTTCATCGCCAACCCCGATCTGGTGGCGCGGCTGCGCGCCGGCCAAGCGCTCATACCCTACCAGCGCGGGGTGCTCGACACGCTTCAATGACAGAATCGCGCGCCGAATCGCCCAACGCGTCGGTCGGTTCGTCGCAAGCGTCGACCGCCGCCGTGGACAACTCCGCACCTTTTGCAACCGCCCGCAATTCACTTAAAAGCGGGGCTCAGTTGTTCAAACAACCGGAGCCACTTTCCCCACGCTGATTGAGATATTCAGGAGGGCCATAGCGACTGAAAATCAAATGAGAGTTGCCGATGGTGTCGGATCGACAGCAGGTAAATGGTGGCGTCGAAACGTGCGTACAAAAGCAGGTAATGCGACATCACGTATTCGCGTATCTCGCCATCCTTGGCCAGGCTCTTGAGCTTGCGTTTCAGACTGTCGATTCCGTTGCTGGCCTCGACCGAGCGGGTGGGCCGCTCAAAAAGCAGCCTGCCCAGGCCGGGAAAGCGTTCAAGGTTTGGAATGACGATATCGGTGAGTTCGTCCAGCAGCGCATCAAATGCCCGCGGTGCATTGGCCTCAAGCAAGAACGCTTCTGCCTCTTCGAGATTGCGCTCGAAGTTTGCGGTGAGTTTGACGAGGTTCTTGGTTGCCACGGTGCAGACGTTGCTCAGGCTTTGGTCTTTGTCGCACGGCGGCGCTTGAGCGCGGTCAGGGTGCCATGCGCAACCTTGACCTTGCCGGCGGCGATGTCATCCAAGCCCTTGCCGGCATCGTCAATCAGCAGCAGGTGAATGCGTTCTCGCTCCAACTGGTGGTAGTAGTCCAACCGCTGGGAGTCGATGATGGCGACGTAGCTTTCGCCATTCTTGGTAATGATTTTTTCTGCACCGGCCTTGACCTGCTCAACCAAGTCGGACAGGGTGGCCCGCGCCTGAGTGAGGGGAACCACATCGCTTGCAGTGAACGCCATGACGGCCTCCGGTTGGTGTAAAAGTGTACGTAATACTGCGCATTATGCACATCCAAGCCGATTGGATTTCGAAGGAGCCAAGCACATTCAGGGTCGCAGCAAGCGGGTCGTCGGACGTTGTCGTGCACGTACCTACTTCAGTTTGCCGTCATCACTCTGGGCCGCCCCATCACAATTCTCCAGTCCGTGCCTTGCGCATGGAACTTGGCGTTGTCAATGTTGTACGCGATGCCCTTGATCTCGCCGGTGGTCACCTGCCATGAGGCCGAGCACCCGTTGGCGATCGCGCTGGGGCCCGTAGTTGCTGTCGCGGTTGCGCTGGCACAGCCGCTTCAGATCAACGTTCAGGTTTTGCATTTGTCGTCTTTCTGTATCTCATCTTCCTGTCTGTCAGTTGCCCTGGGGTATCCGTGCGTTGTCGCCGGTGTGTTGAAGTCAGGTCAGTGTTTCTGTCCGTCCCGAACGCCTGGGCGTTGCGGGAGCCACGAGGGACAGGCGCCGGAGATGGTGTGACGGGTCTCGCCGCCTGGCTCCCCAATCCGGACCGTGGCGGGGTCCGGTCGGAGTGGCAATCGACCGAGGGAAAACCCTTGTGCATGGGTAAAGGCACCGTTGTATGCTGCACCGACACATCGGTATTTCCCGTGTGCGTTTCGTTTCAATCTGCATCAAGGGGGGAAAGGTGATGGACAAGTTTTGTAAATCAAATTGGCGCGGACTTGCTGCACTTTTGCTCGGCCTTCTGGCTGTATCGGCGCAAGCCAAAAAGCCGCCCGGAGAGGGTTGGGTCCAACACGACAACCTCGCTCCGGTTATCGGCGCCGACGGCAAGGAGCACGCAGCGACCTGTTCCGCCTACCCTGGCACCAACTCCAAATTCAGTTTCTGGACCAAGAAAGGCTCGTCCAAGAACCTCGCGGTGTACTTCGAGGGCGGGGGCGCGTGCTGGAACAACGAAACCTGCTCCTTCCCGATTGGCAACAATCTGCCTGCCGGAACCCCGCAGTTTTTCGTCCCGGCTATCGATCCCGGCAGCACCCCTGCAGGCTATAGCGGCATCT
Source organism: Rhodoferax sp. (assembly GCA_043776215.1). Lineage (GTDB taxonomy): Bacteria > Pseudomonadota > Gammaproteobacteria > Burkholderiales > Burkholderiaceae_C > CAISIP01. Next base: position 2,948 of record JAYVRP010000304.1, read on the forward strand.
TCGACGCCAACAATCCGGCCAACCCGGTGCGGGACTGGAGCATGGTCTATATCCCTTACTGCACGGGTGATCTGCACACCGGTTCGACCACCAAGTCCTATTACAGCGCCAATCCCTACAACCCTTATCTCCCGCCGCTACCGCTCACCTTCAATATCGAGCACCGCGGTTTCGACAATTTCATGGTCGTTCTGGACTGGATGAAGAAGAACGTCGAAAAGCCGAAGAACGTGCTGGTCACTGGTTCTAGCGCGGGAGGTTATGGGGCGACAGCCAACTTTCCCTGGATCGAGCGTAGCTTTCGCAAAGCACATACCTACGTGATTGCGGATGCCAGCCAGGGCGTTACCGTGCCACTATTTGATAGCGTGGGACGGACTTCGTGGAACATACAACTGGCCCCATGGGCTTTCGGCAACAATCCTTCGTCCATTGCAGGGCCCGACCTGCTCAGGGTTGCGGCTGAGGCGCTCCCGCATGTCAAAACCGCGCAGTTCACTACTGCCTATGACGAAGTGCAGGTCGGTTTTTACGCAGCCATGACGTACTTTTACCAGGACCCAGGCACGTGCGCGGCGAGGGCGCCGAGCGCGTTGAGCGTGGCATACGACTGGCACAACAAGATGGTCACTACACTGCAGTCGTACGCCGCCGATGTGAAAAATTATCGCTATTACCTTGCCTCCGGTTCGTATCACACGTTGCTCCGCAGTCCGACCTTCTTCACAGAAAATTCGGCCGGCACCAACTTCAGCGAGTGGGTCGAGGACATGTTGAGCAATCGCGGTGGAACGGGGGGGCGCGGTGGTGACTGGGACAACGTTGCTTGTGAGACCTGTCTGTTCCAACCTCCCTGCCCGTAACAACTCTGCTGCGACCGGCACATGAAATGGCCTTGCCGGGCAAGGTCAATTCGGGGCCTCGCGCCCTGAGAAGCCGTACGACCACAGCCTTCCCGTGCCCAGCGCGCGGCGTCGCCGGGGCAGCAGCGCACCAATCAGCGGAGCCCGCATTCGGATGACGACTTCTTCGACCGCCCGGAGCCGGCTTGCCGGGCCTTGCAAAAGCGGATGCCCGACGTAGTGCGCGAGGCGGCCGTCGCGATACCCGGAGCCGCAGGGATGCAGTGGCTCGCCGATATCTGACGGCAACACGGTCCACCCCGGCCAGGGATGACGCCCATGTGGCGGTGGAAGCCAATCCAAGGCCATTGGATGCCAGCGCGACGTAGTCTGGCGCCGATTCAATTGTTGGCCTGCTGCCGGCGCAAGGTGGAGGGTGATATGCGGACCTTGTCATCAAATTGAAACCAAACCGAAACACAGTGCGCACATATCCAACGAGTTCCCGTGACCGGACGTCGCAATGGCGCTCTTCTCCTTCAAAATGCCGACTGTTGCAAGTTGCATCTTCGTTCCGAAAGGGTACCCATGCAGGTCATCAAAGAAGTTCGACATTTCATCGAGCAAGATCCCGCTCATCCATCGGCGCAGATCTTGGCGCGCCTGGTCCTTGCGCTGGAGTCCGAAGCGGACTTCCCGATTTCGGACATCTACAAACTCGACTTCAATCACTTCAGCCTCGCGCTGAAGGTACTTGAAGAGTGGCGCCTTGATCGCTACTACGCGGGAAAGGCCAAGTTGTTCGATATTTCCCTTCAGGCGGCGTATTTGCGAAATGGCTGAGAGGGCAATCTGAAGCTGACCACTTCCATCCGCCCACTTTGACAGGTACTGCCATTTTCGAAAGTGTTCCGCCCGGCAGGTTTGTGGCAGCTATGTGCCGTCCCCGGCAATGAAGCTCATCGCCGCAGGCTTACGCGACCCCGGGCACCGTAGGGACCGCAATCACGGGTTCCGTTGACCCACGATGGCCGGCCTTTGTCGCTTGGCGACGGCCTGCAAGCCAAAATATCAAGGGGCAGGACAGCCCCCGCTTATTTGTTCCAGCTCCAGGAGTACCTCATGACACGTTTCCTAAAACTGATCCTGGTAATGGCCGTTGTCGCCTCCGTCGCGTTGTCGCCGGCCCACGCCCAGAGCACGATCAAGATTGGCGAGATCAACAGCTACAAGGCGCAGCCGGCTTTTCTGGAGCCCTACAAGAAAGGCATGGAACTGGCCGTTGAAGAAGTCAATGCGGCCGGTGGTGTGCTGGGCAAGAAGATCGAGCTGATTACACGCGACGACAACGCCAGCCCCGGCGACGCCGTGCGGGTGGCCGAAGAGCTGATCTCGCGCGAAAAGGTGGACCTGTTGACCGGCACCTACCTGTCCAACGTCGGCCTTGCGGTGGCCGACTTCGCCAAGCAGAAAAAAGTGTTCTTCCTCGCCGGTGAGCCGCTGACCGACAAGATGACCTGGCAAGGCGGCAACCAGTTCACCTTTCGCTTGCGCCCTGGCACGTATATGCAGGCCTCCATGCTGGTGCCAGAGGCTGTCAAACTCAGGAAGAAACGCTGGGCCATTGTGTACCCCAACTACGAATACGGCCAATCGGCCGTGGCGGCGTTCAAGCAGTTGCTCAAGGCCGCGCAGCCTGACGTCGAGTTTGTGGCCGAACAGGCCCCGCCATTGGGTCGGCTGGATGCCGGCAGCGTGGTGCAGGCGCTTGCCGATGCCAAACCCGATGCCATCTTCAACGTGCTGTTTGGCGCCGACCTGCTGAAGTTCGTCCGCGAAGGCAATACCCGCGGCCTGTTCAAGGGCGTAGACGTGGTGAGCGTGTTGACCGGTGAGCCCGAATACCTTGATCCCCTCAGGGAAGAAACGCCGAATGGCTGGATCGTCACGGGTTACCCGTGGTATGGCATCCAGACTCCTGAACACAAGGCATTCTTCCTGGCCTACCATGCCAGATACAGCGACTACCCACGCTTGGGCTCGGTTGTCGGCTACACCATGATAAAGGCCGTCATTGCTGGAATAGCCAAGGCCCGAAGCACCGAAACGGTCAAACTGATCGCCGCATTCGGCGGCCTGCAGCTTGCCACGCCGTTTGGCAAGGTCACCTTCCGGCCGGAAGACCACCAATCCACCATGGGCGCTTTTGTCGGCAAGACCCGGAACGAGGGCGGCAAGGGTGTGATGGTGGACTACCAGTACTTCGACGGTGCCCGGTTCCAGCCATCGGCTGCGGACGTCAAGAAAATGCGCGCTCCGGACTGACGACGATATCGGCGCCCCGGCTCGGCTCTTCATGCCATGAATTTTTCAGGCTTTGTGGTCCAGCTTCTCAACGGGCTGGCTGGAGCGTCGTCCCTGTTCTTCGTGGCAGCCGGGCTGTCCTTGATCTTTGGTGTGACGCGCATCGTCAATTTCGCCCACGGCTCATTCTTCATGCTGGGCATCTACATCGCCTATACGCTGGCGGAACGCTTCGGGCCCACCCTTGGGTTCTGGCCCGCGCTACTGCTTGCGGCCGTGGTGGTAGGCGTAGTCGGTGCCATGATCGAAGTTCTGCTGCTGCGGCGCATCTACAAAGCCCCTGAGCTGTTCCAACTGTTGGCTACTTTTGCGCTGGTGCTGATCATCAAAGATGCAGTGTTGTGGCTGTGGGGCCCGGACGACCTGCTGGGCCCGCGCGCGCCTGGCCTTGCGGGCTCGGCCACGATTCTCGGGAGGCAGTTTCCGAGTTATGACCTGTTTCTTATCGTAGCCGGGCTGGCACTGCTTGCTGCCCTGTGGTGGCTGCTTGCGCGCACACGCTTTGGCATTCTGGTGCGCGCCGCAACACAAGACCGCGAGATGGTCAGTGCGCTTGGCGTGAACCAGGCCTGGATGTTTACGGCAGTGTTCTCGCTCGGCGCCATGTTGGCGGGCCTGGGCGGCGCATTGCAATTGCCGCGCGAGCCAGCCGCGCTGACCCTGGACCTCACCACCATAGGCTCGGCCTTCGTCGTGGTCGTGGTGGGAGGCATGGGCTCGATCCCCGGCGCATATGTCGCCGCGCTGCTCATCGCTGAAATCAAGGCAATTTGCACCTGGCTCGGTGTGGTGCATATTTTTGGCATCGAGGTTTCGTTCTCCAAGTTCACACTCGTGGTGGACGTTCTGGTGATGGCGGTGGTACTGGTATGGCGCCCATGGGGCCTGTTCGGGCGGCCACACGCACCCGGCCGCTACCTGGGTATGCAGGAACAACCGTTGCGCCGGGCCGGTCAGGCCTACAGGGCGTTTGCGACGCTGCTTGTTCTGGCGCTGATGGCCTTGCCGGTCCTCACACCGTCGTCGCCGTACGCAATGGTGCTCTTGATCGACATACTGACCGCCACCCTGTTCGCGGCCAGCCTGCACTTCATCATGGGTCCGGCCGGGATGCATTCATTCGGGCACGCCGCGTACTTCGGGCTTGGCGCCTATGGTGCCGCGCTGTTGGTGAGGACATTGCATCTTCCGATGGAGATGGCGCTTGTGGTGGCGCCACTTATCGCCGCCGCCGGCGCCCTTGTCTATGGCTGGTTTGCTGTACGCCTGTCCGGTGTGTACCTGGCAATGCTCACACTGGCGTTTGCCCAGATTACCTGGGCCAGCATCTACCAGTGGGATAGCTTTACTGGCGGCAGCAACGGCCTGACTGGCGTCTGGCCGGCCGAGTGGCTGTCGGACAAACGCATGTATTACTGGCTCACGCTGCTGTTGGTGGCGGCGAGCGTGTCGTGGCTGCGCCGGTTGTTGTTCTCGCCTTTTGGTTATGCGCTGCGCGCGGGGCGGGATTCGGTGCTGCGTGCCGATGCCATCGGCATCGATGTCCAACGCATGCAATGGTCGGCGTTCGTGATCGCCGGCGCGGCGGCAGGGCTCGCCGGCGCCTTGTATGCGTTCTCCAAGGGCAGCATTTCGCCGGAATCCCTGAGTATTGGCAAGTCGGTCGACGGTCTGGTCATGGTGCTGCTGGGCGGCTTGCAGACGCTGGCCGGTCCGTTGGTGGGCGCTGCCACCTTTACATGGTTGCACGACACCGTGGCGCGCTCCACCGACTACTGGAGCGCTGCGTTGGGCACCATCATCCTGGTGTTGGTGCTGCTGTTTCCGCAGGGGATCGCGGGGTTTTCCAGAGAGTTGTTCGAGCAGGTTCGGCGCAGTTCGGCTAAAGAGAGAAGCGTGTGACCCTTTTAAGCGTCAAGAACCTTGGAAAATCTTTTGGCGGCGTGAAAGCGGTTGACAGTATCAGCTTCGAGTTGGCCACGGGTGAGTTGTTGGCCATGATCGGCCCCAACGGCGCGGGCAAGTCCACCACCTTCAACATGCTTAACGGGCAGTTGGCAGCCGATCAGGGCTCAATCCGGCTCGATGGAAAGGAGCTCGTGGGTCGCAAGCCACGCGATATCTGGCGCCTTGGTGTGGGTCGCACGTTTCAGATTGCCGAGACATTTGCCTCACTCACACTGACGGAGAACGTGCAGATGGCGCTTCTGTCGCACGACGGAAGGCTTTTCTCGACATGGCGGCGCGCAGCTGACCACCGACGCAGTGATGCGCTGGCGCTGTTGGAGCAGGTTGGCATGCAGGCACAGGCCGAGCGTCCTTGCAGCGAGCTGGCCTATGGCGACGTCAAACGCGTGGAATTGGCGATGGCCGTGGCCAACCGCCCGAAACTGCTGCTGATGGATGAACCCACTGCCGGCATGGCGCCACAGGAACGCAATGACTTGATGGCGTTGACCAAACGGCTGGTCGTAGAGCGTGGCATGGCCGTGCTGTTTACCGAGCACAGCATGGACGTGGTGTTTGCGCATGCGGACCGCGTCATCGTGCTGGCGCGTGGACGCCTGATTGCCGAAGGGACGCCAAGCGCCATTCGTGCGCACCCAAAAGTACAGGAGGTGTACTTTGGCAGTGGCAGGACGTTTGGCAATGGTGCCTCTTTGGCGGGGTTGGCGCAATGAATACGCAAGCCGAAATACTTCTTGAAGCCAGGGGACTGGACGCCTGGTACGGGGCGGCGCAGGTTCTCTATGGCGTGGACTTGCACGTGCGCCGCGGTGAAGTGGTGGCCCTGATGGGACGCAATGGGGCTGGCAAGTCCACCGCACTCAAGTCGCTGATCGGAATGCTGGCCAGGCGGCGTGGCGAGATCCTGTTCATGGGTCAGGACATTTCCACAAGTGAACCGCACCGGGCAGCTCGCCTGGGTCTGGGGTTCGTGCCGGAGGACCGGCGCATCTTCACCGACCTGACGGTGCTGGAAAACCTCGCGGTCGGCTGTCAGGGCGCGCGCCTTTGGCCTGACGGCAGTGCTGCGCCACAGTGGACACCCGAGCGACTGTTCAAACTGTTTCCCAACCTGGGCGAAATGCCGGGGCGCCTTGGGGGACGCATGAGCGGCGGCGAACAGCAGATGCTCACGGTGGCTCGCACGCTGATGGGTAACCCGTTTGTGGTGCTGCTGGACGAGCCGTCCGAAGGCGTGGCACCAGTGATCGTGGAGCGGATGGCCCAGATGATTCTGGACCTCAAGGCGCAGGGCGTAAGCATCTTGCTGGCCGAACAAAACATGCATTTTGCGGAGCTGGTGTCGGATCGGGTCTACGTGCTGGAAAAAGGGCAGATCCGTTACGAGGGGTCTACGGCCGAACTCGCCGGCAACGACGATGTGCGCCGGGCCTACCTTGGCGTCTGACCCGTACGTAACCAACGCATTGGCATGGCCGGAAAGGGTCTGGTTCCCGCAATGCGCTATGAGATGAACGTCTCGCCAGCGATTCCCCGCCGCCGAGCCAGAAGGCAGTTGCTCCCGGCGCAAGACGAGGTGCTCCTGAGCAGTGCGCCGACGCGCAACGGGCCGACTCGCCTCAGCAATCGCTATCTGACAGCCGCTGATCGATTTCGCGCTCGGCGGCCAACCAGTCGTCGAGTTCATTGCCAGGTGCAAGACCGCGTGCCTGGGCAACGAAGTAGGCGCCTTCTGCAATCATTGCGTGACGTTCTGCTGATCCGACCGACTCGGAGTCCACCAGCGAGACGTCTGTGTCAGCCATGGACCTGGCGGCGTTGGTGGCATTGGAAAGTTGCTGGGAAACAGGTGAAATCATGGTGTCGTCTCGTGGTGATGGGACGCCCAAGTTAAGCCCGGAACGTGTCAGCACTGTGACGTATCGTCTGCGCTGGACACTCGATTGATCGGGCTCAAGCGCATCGGATCGGCGATCGAACGCGGCTGGAACAGGTCCAGCCATGACGGTCAACCGCCACACGCGGTGCCTCATCCGGATCGAACATCCCCAAGGGATTATCGATTCTGGCAATGATGGCGCGACTGTCGAGAAAGGGGCTGCGAGGAGCAAGGCATCCATGGCGTCTGTCCCCGGTGCTGTTCCGTTGCCAGCAAGTTCACGAGTGCCGTGCAGTTCCATCGCGCTTTCGCCGGAGCGCCAAGACACCGGCCACCGCGGTAAATGTGGCGATGATCGCCACCACGATCCAGAATCCGAATGGATTCTCTGCCAGCGGGATGCCGCCGACGTTCATGCCCAGCAGCCCGGCAATGATGTTGATCGGGAGCGCCAGCACGGTGACCATGGTCAGCACGAACAGGGTGCGGTTGTTCTCTTCGGCCACCAGGCCCGCGATCTCCTCCTGCAGCAACTTGATACGCTCCTGCAGCGCCGTCATGTCGGTCAGGGCCACGTTGAACTCCTCGGTCGACTGGCGCAAGTCCTGGATATCTTCCTGCCTGATCCAGGCTGGCGGCTTCTGCAACAGCCGGAACAGGGCCGCCGGCTCGGGGGCCAGCAGGCGCTGCAGACGCACAAGCAGGCGCCGCAGCGTTCCCAGGTCGGCATTTCTGCCCGATCCGTCCGGCGAGCAGGTGGTCCTCGATCGTATCGATGCGCGTGGTGGTCGACCGAACGATCTGGACCAGCACGTCTTCCTGGTCATGCATCAGGTGGACCAGCAACTCGACCGTGGATCGCACCCGCAGCCCCTTGCGCATGGCATCGCGCAATCGGTCGATGGAGCGCAGCGGCTGCAGTCGGACGCTGACCATCAAGCGGGGGCCCACCGTCAACCACAAGGTCGAGATGTCGGCTGGGTCGAAGGTGAAGTCGTAGTGCACATCGTTGACCACCGCCACCAGCGTGTCGCCGTCGATTTCGACGCGGGTGGAGCGGGACCCGTCGCGCAAGGATTCGAGGAAGACATCCGCCGATGCGAGATGCCGGTGCAGCCACTTGTCCGTGGCCGCGTGCGCCAGGTTGAAATGCAGCCAGACAAATCCAGCCTGTGCGTCGGTCCGATCAAGCCACACCATCGCATCGTCGGCGCCGGTGGGCGTACCCTCGCCGTCGGCATCGACGCAAAAGCCGCAGATCAGGCCGGAGGCGTCGGCGCCGTAGGAGGAAGCGGTAGGGAGAGACATGCGGCAGGCGCGAATACCAAGGATGCAGTGTGCGTCGGAAATATGTCATCGCCGTGACACGCGCGATGGCAAGCGCCGGCTGACATGGCAGCTTCACATGGCCACGCTATAACCGTTGCTCAACCAACGTGAAAGGCTCGATTCCATGCTTGCATCCAACCGTCGCGGTTTTGTGCTGGGGCTGGCGGCTACCGCTGCCGTGACCAGTGTCACCGCCCAGGCCCAGTCCGGCACTCGCAACCTGCCCCCACTTCCCTCGACCAGCGGCACCGCCCTGGCCACCGACAGAGACTACTGGGCCGCCGTGCGCGCGCTGTACGCGGTGACCCCGCAGACCATCAATCTGGAAAACGGCTACTGGGGCATCATGGCCGAGCCGGTGCGGCGCGACTACCTGGCCAAGACCGACATGGTCAACCGCGAGAACTCGATCTATGCCCGCACCCAGTTCGGCCGCGATGCCGACGATGCCCGCAAGCTGCTGGCCAATGCGGTCGGCGCCGCCCCGGAGGAAATTGCCTTCACGCGCGGCGCCACCGAGGCACTGCAATTGCTGATCGGTGGCTACAACAAGCTGCAGCCCGGCGACACGGTGCTGTACGCCGACCTGGACTATGACTCCATGCAATACGCCATGAACTGGCTCAAGGAACGTCGTGGTGTCAACGTGGTTCGCTTCGCCATTCCCGAACCGGCATCGCGCGAGACGGTTCTGCAGACCTATCGGCAGGTGCTGGCCGACAACCCCAAGGCCGCCCTGTTGCTGCTGACCCATGTGAGCCATCGCACCGGCCTCGTGATGCCAGTGGCCGAGATCGCCGGCATGGCCCGCGCACGCGGCGTCGACGTGGTGCTGGATGCGGCCCATTCCTGGGGCCAGATCGACTTCAAGGTGGAGCAGCTCGGTGTCGACTTCGTCGGCTTCAACCTGCACAAATGGATCGGCGCGCCGCTGGGTGTGGGCTTCATCTACATCGCCCGGTCCAGGCTGGCGGACGTCGACCGTGCCATGGGTGACGAAGACTGGCCGGCTAACGACATCCGCTCGCGGGTGCACACTGGCACCTACAACTTCGCGTCGGTGCTGGCCCTGCCTGCGGCGCTGGCCTTGCATGCGGAGATCGGCCCCAAGGCCAAGGAGGTGCGCCTTCGCTACCTGCGCGACTACTGGGTCAGCCGCGCACGTGCTCTCAAGGGGATCGAGATCCTCACGCCCGATGAGCCCGGCATGGCTGCGGGCATCACTTCTTTCCGCTTGGCGGGAAAGACCACTGGCGCCGACAACACCGCCCTCGTCACGCAATTGCGCGACAAGTTCGGCATCTTCTCGGTGCGCCGGGGTGGCGTGGCCAAGGGACAGTGCGTGCGCATCTCGCCGGCGCTTTATACGACCGAAGCCGATCTTGACCGCTTCGTTGCTGCATTGGGCGCCATCACGGCGGCCTGACGCGGCTCCACCTCAGGCAGGTGGTGGTAGCCGCATCAGGGCACATCCCATGCGTACCTGCGCGCCGGTGACGATGCCATCACACAGGCGGAACCCACGCGGTGCCAGCACGATGATGGTCGAGCCATGCTCGAACCAACCCAGTTCCTGTCCCTTGCCTGCGGCGGCGTGGCAGTCGATATGGTTCGGACCCCGGTAGCGCAGGTGGAACAGCACGTCGACGAAGTGCAGACGAATGCTGGCAACCAATATGGCCGCCACCGGAACCAGCGCGACCCTGTGGCCGGTGCCCGCCAGATGGCCGAGCAGCACCGCGCGCTCGTTGCGGCAGAACAACCGTTCCACGCGGCGCAGTGCAATCGGATTGACGTTCCAGGTATCGCCGCTGATGTAGTTGACGCGCACGATGTTCATGTCGAAAGGCGCATGGAAGCGGTGGTACATGGCGGAGGTCAGGCGCAGTGTCACGTAGGTGCCGCCGGCAAATGCCTCGGCGTCGGCAACGGAGCCCAGCAGTTCCGCCAGCCGGTAGCCCATCCCCTTGGCCTGGAACAGTCCGCCTCCGACGATCGGTCCGGACTCGCCGACAATGCCGTCGCTGGGCGAGGTCAAGGTGTCGGGCGCCGGATCCACCACCCGGGCGCCCGGCTTGAGGGCACGGGTGAAACAGTCGTGCAGGCTGTCAAAGCGCGGCTTGACAGCGTCTCGCAGATCCAGATCGGTAAACAGACGCCAGGCGCCGATCGATGCCGATCGGACCCAGGGATGGCGGATCTTGCTGAACCAGCCAAGCCAGCGCGTCAGCAGGTTGCGCGGTATCCGGTTGGTCACCAGAAAGTTGATGTCTTCGCTGGCGAAGAAACGCCGCACGGTCTGAACAAGATTCATCAAGGCGTCACTTGAAAGTAATAAAAACTGGGGATTCAACCAGGAGAGACCGATGACCCAGCCCCCCATGGAACTGACCGCCGTTGCGATTGGCGCCTTGACCGCCCTGGCTTGGGCGCTGCCCAGCGCCAAGCGCCGGCTCGACTTGTCGCTTGCCAAGCACCCTTCGCTGACCGGTCACGCACGCTGGGCCAAACGGCTCACACGCTGGATTCCGGGCTACGACTACGAGGAGCAGGCGTTCTTCGGATCGGATGGCGCACCGGCGGATGTCACGGCCCGCCGCAGGGCGGGATTCCAGCGCCTGGCGGCCACGTATGCACAGCGTTTTGCACGGAGCAATGCCATGACGGCACAGGCGCGCGAGATGCTGTCGGACCTGCAGTTCACCGGCGCCTACCGCGTTCCGTTCCAGTACAGCAGCTACCTGCGCAAGCACCTGAGCGTGGGCGCGTTCCTGCGCTCCTCCGAGGGTGTGCTGCTGCAGGACCTCGACGGCAACCGGCTCTACGACCTCGCGGGCTCGTATGGCGTCAACCTCTTTGGCTACGACTTCTACAAATCGTGCATCGAGGAAGGTGCGCGCCGCGTGCAGGCGCTGGGCCCGGTGCTGGGCGGCTATCACCCGGCCGTGCTCGACAACCTGCAACGGCTGCGGGAGATATCGGGCCTGGACGAGGTCTCGTTCCACATGTCGGGCACCGAAGCGGTGATGCAGGCCGTCCGGCTGGCGCGTTACCACACCGGCCGCACGCACCTGGTACGGTTCTGCGGGGCCTACCACGGCTGGTGGGACGACGTGCAGCCCGGCCCCGGCAATCCGGCCACGGTGCGCGCGACCTACACCCTGCGTGACATGCATGCACGCTCGCTGCATGTGCTGCGCACACGCAAGGACATAGCCTGCGTGCTGGTCAACCCGCTGCAGGCGCTGCACCCGAACGCCGCGGCCCCGGGCGACTCGTCGCTGCTCGACAGCAGCCGCCAGGCCGGCTTCGACCGCAAGGCCTACACCGAGTGGCTGGTGCAACTGCGCGAGGTGTGCAGTGCGCGTGGCATCGTGCTGATCTTTGACGAAGTGTTCCTTGGCTTCCGGCTGGCTCCGGGTGGCGCGCAGGAATACTTCGGCGTACGCGCCGATCTGGTGACCTATGGCAAGACCCTGGGCGGTGGATTGCCGGTGGGCGTGGTCTGCGGGCGGGCAGACCTGATGAAACGTTACCGCAGCGACCGGCCAGCGGACATCTGCTTCGCGCGCGGCACCTTCAACGCCCATCCCTATGTCATGGGTGCGATGCAGGTATTTCTCGAGCGCCTGCGTACACCCGAGGTCGCGGGCCTGTACGACGGCCTCGATGCGCGCTGGAACCAGCGCGCATCCACGCTCAACGAGCGGCTGACACGGGCCGGTTTGCCGGTGCGCGTGGAAAACATGTCCAGCGTATGGACCATCACTTATGGCGCACCATCGCGTTACAACTGGATGCTCCAGTTCTACCTGCGGCTGCACGGGCTGGCCCTGAGCTGGGTGGGCAGTGGTCGCATGATCTTCAGCCTCAATTACAGCGACGCGGACTTTGCCGAGGTGGTTGACCGATTCGTGGCAGGAGCCAGCCAGATGCGGGACGAAGGATGGTGGGCACCGGTCAGCGGGCAGACCAACCGGATCATCCGCCGCAGCATCCTGAAAGAGGCGCTGCAGCACCGGCTTTGAAGCTCAGCCGTGGCGCACGTGGGTCATCGGATCCATCAGTTCGCCACGCAGCAGGTGCAGCGGCGCCTTGTGGTACAGATAGACGTCGTGGAACGGGTCAGTGAGAATCTTGGTGACCCACACGACGGCTGTCAGCGCGTTCTGCTGCACCAGCAGCTGGGCTGCGCGAAACAGCAGGCCCGCCACGCCGAGTACCAGCCAGATCGCGCCGACGTGGCGCGCAAACTCCCACCACGATGCCGGTGCCTCGAACCAGCCGAACAGCGTGGGCTCAAACAGCACTACGAGCGGTGAAGCCGCCCACAAGGCCATCAACACCACCTTGCGCCGCAGGTTGTAACCCACCTTGATTTCTTCCTTGTGGGCATGCGTGGCCTGGTTCACGGTGTCGTAGTCGTGCGGCTCAAAGAAAAAATGGCCGCTCTGGCGGGTCGTCATCGATACCAGCCAGGCCAGCAGTGCCGACACCATCGGGTCGATGGCCAGCCAGATGTAGGCGGCGATGAAGGACAGGGCGCTGACAAGATGGAGGGTCTGGTTGATCCGGTTGTGGTGGTAGTACCGGTGGTCGTCCCAGCGCTGGACATGCAGTGCTTCAAGAAAAGTTTTCACGCGTGGTCCTTTGGTCAGTGGATGAAGGGTCGTCCACAACGCCGTTTGCCGGCAGCCCGCAGGCTGCGGCTCTGTCCAGCCTTGTGTGCCGCGATGGTGACGCGGCATGATGAAAGTTTGGTGACGACTGCGCGGTTCGCATTGGCGCAACAGTGTCACGAAACTGTTGCATGGTGCTTTCATCATGAAGCCATGCATAACCCTCCATCCGATCCATTTGTCGTTGATGAAATTGGCCCGGCCAAGCGTGCGTTGCGCATCGCCATGGTGACCGAGACCTTCCCGCCCGAGGTCAATGGTGTCGCCAACACGGTTGCGCGCCTGGTCGATGGGTTGCGTGGGCGCGGGCACAGCCTGCAGTTGGTGCGGCCGCGCCAGGTGGGGCCGGATAGGGCTCTTCTGCCCGACCAGAGCCTCGAAGTGCTGACCCGCGGCATGGCGATCCCGATGTATGGACACCTGCGCATGGGCTTGCCATGCAAGACTGCGCTGGTCAAGCTGTGGACACGCCAGCGCCCGGACCTCGTCCACATTGCCACCGAGGGGCCCCTGGGCTGGTCTGCGCTGAAGGCCGCGACCAAACTCAGGCTGCCGGTGTGCTCCGACTTCCGGACCAACTTCCACGCCTACAGCCAGTACTACCGCATGGGCTGGCTGCAAAAGCCCATCGTGGCCTATCTGCGCAAGTTCCACAACCTGTGCCACTGCACGATGGTGCCCACCGAAGCGTTGCGCCGCCAGCTGGACCAGTCCGGATTTCAACCCTTGTCGGTGGTGGCGCGGGGCGTGGACACGGCCCTGTTTTCGCCCGCCAGGCGCAGCGCGGACCTGCGCCGCCAGTGGGGTGTCGGTCCACAGGATGTGGTGGCGCTGCATGTCGGTCGCCTTGCGCCGGAAAAGAACCTCCAGGTCATGATCGACGCCTTCAGGCAGCTGCATGCGAACCGGCCGAGGGCGCAGCTGGTGATCGTGGGCGACGGCCCTCTGTGCGCCGAACTGCGGGTGCAATGCCCGCGCGCGATATTCGCAGGCTTTCGCAGGGGCGAGGATCTTGCTGAGCATTACGCGTCAAGCGATCTATTCCTGTTCCCGAGCCTCACCGAGACCTATGGCAACGTGACACCCGAGGCGATGGCCAGCGGGCTGGGCGTGGTGGCATTCGACGATGCGGCTGCTGGCGAACTGATCGCGCACGGGGAAAGCGGACTGCTGGCGCCCAAGGCGGATGCATCGGCGTTCGCGCGTCTGGCGGTGGAACTTTCCTGCGACGACGAAGGGCGGCAACGCATGGGCCGTCTGGCGCGGCTTCGTGCACAGGAACTGGGCTGGGACAGCATCGTGCGCAAGGTGGAAGATGTTTACCGCGGCACCATGGTGCAGGCCAGCAGTCCCACGCTGCGCCTGGCCTGGCCGCAGATGCAGGGCAGCTGACACGGATGCGGAATTCGCACGGGATCATTCCGATGACCGACCCACGTTTGCTGCAACGACACCTGCCGACGCTGGTTTTCGCGCTTGTCCTCACAACGCTCCTGGGCTGCTCGCCACGCATGCTGATCGTGCACGAAGTGGCCAACGAACTCGCCCGCCAGGGCGGCGGTCCGGAAGAAGACCTGCTGCTGGCGCGTGACGCGGGGGCTTTCTACCTCAAGCTGTCGGAGTCCGTATTGCAGGAGGCATCGGGAAACATCGCCCTTGCGCAAGCGGTGTCCGCGGGCTTCACGCAGTACGCCTACGCATTTGTGGCTTTCGAGGCCGACCGAGTCGAGGCACGCGACGCCCGTGCCGCGCAGAAGCTGCGGGAGCGGGCAGCGCGCCTGTACCGGCGTGCGCATCGCCACGCGATGGCCGCGCTCGAGCAGCGGACCCCCGGATTTTCAAGTGCGCTGGGGCAATCCGATCCAGCACGATGGCCTCGTCTCGACCGGGAACAGGTGGGTCTGGCGTACTGGGCGGCCGCCTCGTGGGGGGGTCTGATTGCCCTGTCCAAGGACGATCCCGACACCGTGGCCGACCTGCCACTGGCGATTCGCCTGGCGCAGATCGCCTGGACGGCCGCTCCCGAATTCGGCGACGGCGCGCTCGCCAGCCTGATGGGCAGCTTCGAGGCGGCACGACCGGGCGGTTCACAGGAGCGGGCCGGCCGGTATTTCGATGCAGCCATCGAGGCTGGATCAGGTCGCAACGCCGGTGCCTTCGTGGCCAAGGCTGAGGGCCTGGCCCTTCCAGCTGGCGACCGCGCCGGATTCGAACGCTTGCTCCGCCAGGCCTTGAACGCTGCCGCGGTGCGACCTGACCTGCAGAACGCCGTCATGCGGGAGCGCGCGCAGTGGCTGCTCGATACGGCGGACGACCTTTTCTGATACCCATCCCATCCCGAGAAACCGTGAGCCATCCCATGTACAGGTTGAACTCCTTCTTCGCTTTCCTGCTTTGCATGCTGTTTGTCGACATGGCCGGCGCGGCTGACAAGCAACTGCGCATCGGGACGCTGGTGCCCAAGAATTCGCTCTACCACCGGCAGCTGATGGAAATCGGTGAAGTCTGGCGTACGTCCCAGGGCGCCAACGCGAAGTACCAGGTCTACACAGATGGCAGCCAGGGCGGCGAGGCCGAAATGGCCCGGCGCATGCGCATCGGCCAACTACAGGGTGCGCTGCTGTCGGTCGTCGGCCTGCGCGAGATCGAACCCTCGATCACCGCGCTGCAGAACCTGCCCTTGCTGTTCAGGAGCTGGGAAGAGCTCGACTACGTGCGCGAAAAGATGCGTCCTGCCATCGAACGCAAGTTTCTCGACAAGGGTTTCGTGGTTCTGGCATGGGGCGATGCCGGGTGGGTACGGTTCTTTTCGAAGGAGGCTGCGTTCCGCCCCGACGACTACAAGAAGATGAAGTTCTTTGCCTGGGGTTCCGAACCAGAGCAGCAGGCCATCATGAAAAGCCTGGGCTACACCCCGATCCCGCTGGAAACAAACGACATCCTGCCTGCGATCCAGACCGGAATGATCCAGGTGGTGCCGTCAACGCCCTATTTCGCGCTTGCCGGTCAGATCTACAACACCGCGCCGCACATGCTGGACATCAACTGGGCGCCCATCGTCGGTGCGCTGGTGGTCACGACCAAGGCCTGGGAAGAGCTTTCGCCGTCCGCGCAGGAGGCGGTCCGTGCCGCCACCGACAAGGCCGGTGTGCAGATCCGGGCCAAGGCCCGGCAGGAGGTGGACGAGGCGGTCGACGCGATGAAGAAGCGCGGGCTGGTGGTGAACCGGCCGTCGGCTGAACAGATGCGCGAATGGAACGATCTTGCGGCGAGCCTTTACCCCCGCATCCGGGGCACGATGGTGCCGACCGACACCTTCGACGAAGTCTTCATGCACCTCAAGGCCTTCCGGTCGGCCAGGCCCAAGTGACTGCGGGACCTGCAGCCGGCAGCCGGCTTCGGCGGGGGCGGGTGGACGAGATCGTGGCATCCGTGGCCCTGGTGCTGATGGCGGTGATTCCGATCGTGGAAATCGTGCTGCGCCCTGGCTCCGGCAGCGGGGTCGAGAACGCGCCGGTCGTGGTGCAGCATCTGGTGCTGGTGCTGGCGATGTTCGGCGCGGTTGCCGCACTGCGCACCGGGCACGTTGCAAGTTTCGGTAACTTGCTCGGCCCCTGGGGCGGTGCGCGCTTCACAGCCTGGACGCTGGGCTTCGGCAAGGCCAGTGCCGCCCTGGTCTGCGGTGTGTTGTGCCTGGCCAGTGTGCGACTCGTCGCCAGCGAGGCCCAGGCGTCCCATGCGCTGGCCTATGGCATACCGGTCTGGTGGGTGCAGGCGAGCATGCCTGCGGGGTTTCTCTGGCTCGGCACGCGGCTCGCGTCGGACACGTTCGGCCAGCGGTCATGGACCCGCGCAGCAGCCGTTATCGTGCCCGCAGCGGGCGCCGCCGTGGCTTACGTGCTCGAGGGCACCAGCATCGCGTTCTGGGCGGCTGCCCTCTGGCTGGTCGCCTTGCTATCGGTTGGAGCGCCGATCTTCGTGGTGCTGGGAGGCCTGGCGTTGGCGTTGTTCTGGAAGGACGGGCTGCCCCTGGCGTCGGTTGCGCTGTCGCACTACCAGATCACGGTCAATCCCTCGCTGCCAGCGCTGCCGCTGTTCACACTGGCCGGGCTGGTGTTCGCACGCACGGGCGCCGCGCACCGCCTGGGCCAGTTGTTCGTGGCCATGTTCGGTGGCGGCATGATCGGCACGGTGGTGGCCACGGGCGTGCTGTGTTCCATGTTCACAGCCCTCACTGGCGGCAGTGGCGTCACGATCCTTGCCCTCGGGGGCCTGCTCCTGCCGCTGTTGCGCAAGGTCGGATACCCGGAACAGCGTGGCATCGGCCTGGTGACCAGCGCCAGCGCGTTGGGGGTGCTGCTGGCACCCTCGGTCCCCCTCATCATGTACGCGATCATCGCCAGGGTTCCGATCGCGAACATGTTTCTGGCCGGCCTGCTCCCCGCTGTGCTGATGGTGGCGTGCCTGCTGCTGATCGGTGGCTTCCTGCGGGAGCAGCGGCGATCGGTGGACCATGCGAGCGTGCGGATCGGCGGGACCGAGTCCACCCCGCCGTCCGACGCCGCATGGGCGGCCAAGTGGGAACTGATGGCGCCCGTGGTGGCAATCGGCAGCCTCGTCGGCGGCTTTGCCACGCCGACCGAGAGTGCCGCCATCACAGTGGCCTACGCGATCCTGACCCAGGCGCTGGCCCACCGCGAACTGACACCGCGCCTGCTGGCGAATTGCCTGAGTGAATGTGCCCAGATAGTGGGCGGGGTCATGCTGATCCTGGGCATGGCGCTGGGCCTGACCAACTACCTGGTCGAGGCGGGGATTCCCGACGCCGCGATCGAATGGGCGCAACACTTCATTCCCGGAAAGCTGGTGTTCCTGCTGCTGCTCAACGTGTTCCTGTTTGCCGCCGGGGCACTCATGGAGATCTTTGCCGCGATCGTGGTTCTGGTCCCGTTGCTGCTGCCCGTGGCGCTGAGCTACGGGATCGACCCCGTGCATTTCGGCATCATCTTTCTTGCGAACATGGAAATGGGTTTTCTGTGCCCACCGGCGGGCATGAACATCTATTTCGCGTCGGCGATGTTTGGCAAACCCGTGCGCTTTGTATCGCAGGCGGTGCTGCCGGCCTTGCTGGCGATCTTCATCGGGACGCTGGTCATTTCCTGGCTTCCAGTGCTTGCCACCGGGCTGCCGAGGCTGCTGCTGCCGGGTTCAGCTTGACGCGCAGACCGCATGCCGGCCATGGCGCAAGGCGATCAGCCGGTAGAAGCCGCGGGGCATGGCCTGCTGGTCGGCCTCTGCCCGCGTGATCGTCGGCCGGTTCATGGGAGGGGTGCGCCTGTTGCGGAAGTTGCGTCACCTTACGCCCGCGGTGCGTCAGATTCTTGACAAGCGAGCGCACCTGCGTGATGCGCCAGTGGCGTACCGCTATCTGGCCGGAACGAGCTTGCGATGCGACAGGGCAGGCATGTGGATCAAACCGATGCTGAGCCAGACCGCGACGCTGAAATACATGGACATCCAGAGCACTTCGCTGCGCCAGTCTTCCCACCGGTGCGATACCACCCAGCGACCCGAAACGTCAGCCACGCCCTGCGTGATGCTCAGATAGCGACGCCCGCTCACCTCATCGGCAACCCAGCGTGACCAGTACATGGGTACATCCACGAGGAACATGAACGCCACGTACGCAACCCCGGCGGCACACCATGCGCCCAGCAGCGGCCGCCATCGCGGATCGCAACGTGACCAGACCGCCACCAGAGTGGCGGCCAGCAAGGCTGCGCCGGCGCCCCACAAGGTCTCCTCGACCACGTGCCCGATATTCGAGGTGGTGAGAACCGAGTACCACGAGCACAGTTCCGCGATCGCGATAAGCGGAACGAGCACCATCGATGTCAACGTGCCGACCGGGCTACGGGTGGCGCGCGCAATCTCACGCAACATGATGGCCCATTGCGCAGCAAAACAAAGTTCCGCGAATGTGGCCACCGAACGCCCCACGACGACACTGGAGAGCCAAGAATCGAACAGGCACATGCGCTGCACGTCATAGACCGGCAGCACCGATCGAAACGCGCAACCGAAAACATACCCCGCCGACAGAAGCAGTTGCACCCGCCGCGCGGCAAAGACATCGGCTGACAAATGCCCGCGACGGTGCTCGAGCGCCGTCGCGGACAAGGACCACGCCAGGATGTTGAGGCTGCTCACAATGCAAAGCGACAGCCACCAGAAAAGGACATCGAACGTCATACGCCGGACATATTGCCATGGCATGCATCGGCCGACAAGTGCAAACGCCTCCATGGGGGGTTCGTCTACGCAATTTCATGCAAAGCCGCATCAGATTGCGCGCAGCGTGACAAGAATGTGACGTACCGGCTTCTGGATGGTGACAAGCCATGCGTTGGGTCGAGCCTGGCGCTGACACCGCAACCGCGGCGCATACCGCGTCTGCGGCAGTCCGCCAGGTCGACGCCCGTCAGGCGATCAGCTCGGCCACCTGTGGAGCGTCGGACAGCATCACGCCCTTCGGCGTCCACCAGACGAGTTCCAGGCGACCGTCGCGGTGCTCGACCAGCGCCGAACGGCTTTCAACCCAGTCGCCGTCATTGCAGTACAACGTGCCATCGATGTCGCGCATCTCGGCGCGATGAATGTGGCCACAGACGACACCATCGTGCCCACGCCGGCGTGCTTCGGTTGCCACGGCCACTTCGAAGGCCGTTACATAGTTCAACGCGGTCTTGACGTTTTGCTTGAGGTAGGCCGACAAGGACCAATAGGGCAGTCCAAGTCTGGCGCGCAGGCTGTTGAGGTGTCGATTGAGCTTGAGCGTGAACTCGTACAGGTTGTCACCCATGTAGGCGAGCCACTTCGCGTACTGGATCACGCCGTCGAAATGGTCGCCATGGATCACCCAGAGTCTGCGCCCATCGGCAGTGGTGTGCACGGCTTCCTGTACGACCTCGATGCCTCCAAACTGGTGCCCTGCAAAGCCGCGCGCAAACTCATCATGGTTGCCCGGGACAAAGACGACCTGGCAGCCTTTGCGGGCCCTGCGCAACAGTTTCTGAACCACATCGTTGTGCGCTTGCGGCCAATACCAGCGCCGGCGCAACTGCCACCCGTCGACGATGTCCCCCACCAGGTAGAGGTGGTCGCTGGGGTGGGCGCGCAGGAAGTCGAGCAAGGCATCGGCCTGGCACCCCGGGGTGCCCAGATGAAGGTCGGAGATGAAGATCGCTCGGTAACTTTGTCGTATCGGGTGCTCGCCATCCGATGCATCGTCTGCCACCCCGGTTTCGCCGAACGCATCGATGTTGCCAAGCTTTTCAAACAAGGCTCGCATCACACACCCGGGGGGAGGTTGCGGAAATGCATGGGAAGGTCGCTCATGTCATGTTCAGTCACGGTTCACAATGCCGTTGATATGGACTTGACACGATCATGAGCGTCGTTTGTGACAGCAATGTGGCGGCGTAGATCGTCGTGCTTCAGGAATTCGTTGCGTCCTGGTCCCGACCAGGGGACGTCAGCACGTAGTTTGGCTTGCGGCCATTGCGCCGCCGAGAGTCACCGGGAAGTCAGCGGCCGATGCGTTCAGGTGAAGTGCGCGTGCTTCTTGAAGCCAATGGCCCCGCCCCATGGGATTGACGGCTGTAGGGTCCTGAACCCGGGCCAGTCGTATGTCGCTCGGTGAGGCAGACATCCGGTTTGCCCGATTCGCGGTTCTCGATCTCGATCTTCATGTCCTTGACCATGGGGTCGTCCAACCCGTAACGACTGCACAAATCCTGGTAGCTGCTGCGCAGCCTGAGCAGATGCCGGGACATGCTTGTTCCATTCGATTGACTGGGCACGAATTCCACTATGCCCCTGCCCCCAAAGCGCATGCCGAGTGGTCCAGCTGCGGCAAGCGCATAGGATCCGGCGTCGCGGCCGCATGCAGCAGTTGCGCCAGAATCTCCGGCACCTCGAAAACCGCACGGTTGTCGATCACGCGCACGTGTTCGCGAAACTCGCTCAGGCGCGAGGTCAGTTCGGACACGGCCGCGCGCGCGTCGCGGGTGGATCGGATGACCAGGCCCACCTTGCGCTCGCGGACCCAGTGGCAGTTGAACCGCTCCTGGGGCATGGTCCAGGCGTTCTCGAACGTGATGACCGGAAGGCCCATGTGGATCGCCTCGCTCAGGCTGCCCGGGCCAGGCTTTCCAATGAAAAAGTCACCCAAGCGCATGTAGCCGCCCACCTCGGGGGTGAACTCGAGCACGGCATGCGGCGCGGCGCAACGCATGGCCTGCAGGCGTTTTGCCAGGACCTGGTTATGGCCGCACATGAGGATCAATTGAGCGTCGCCGAGTGCTTGCGCGATGCTGACCATCTGTGTCGAGCCCTGGCCTCCAAACAGCACGACGCCAATGGGTAACCGCTACACGCTTCGCTGAGGGCAACCGTCACTTCTATGTGTTCAAGCCGCCGCGACCGCTGGCGGAGATCGATGCGGAGTTGAAGGGCGTGACGGACCGCATCCTGTTCATGATTGGCGGGCTGAGCGCGTGAACAAGCCCTAAAATCAAATCAGGCAATGCGCGAAGAGGCACATCATGCAGCTCACCCCCCAACTCCAGCAACAACTTAGCCAAGCCGTGCGCACATCCATGCGCATTGAGGGTTATCGGGCGCAAAGCCTGCCGCCAACACAGGCCAAGGCCAAGGCGCTGATGGCGCAGCATCGTGTCCAAGTATCAATTCCGCCAAAGTGACATTTACCTCCCGGGAACCGACCTTCCGGTCAATCGGCTCGGCGTAACCGACGCAGACCTGCTCCATGAAATAGAAGCCCAACTACTACAACAGGCTTACGCCCGTTTCGTAGCGGCATTGCAACCCGACACCCGCCTGGACGAAGCGTTTTTCCAGGCCCTGCACCGCCACACATTCGAGTCGCTTTACGACTGGGCGGGCGTCTACCGAAGCGAAGACATGGTCAAAGGGGGCTCCATGTTTTGCCGCGCCGCTTACTTGGGCGCGCAATCGCGCCGCATTTTTGCCGAACTGGAATCCGAAAACTTCCTGTGCGGGCCCAAGGACTGGAGCCTGGAATACTTTGTCCAGCGGCTGGCTTACTACCAGGGCGAGCTCATCGCGCTGCTCCCTTTTCATGAACTCAATGGACGCATCACCCGTCTTTTTTTCGACCTGATCACCATCGCCAACGGTTATGGCCCCATCGACTACGGCCGCGCCCTGCAAGACGACGCAGAGGTGGACAACAATTACATCCGAGCCTCCATAGACTGCGTGCAGCGCGCCGATTCCAGGCTGCCGCAAACGCTGATCGACGCGGGTTTAACCCGTAACGAGAATCTTGCATGAGCTTGCCGCGTTATCCGAAGTACAAATACAGTGGCGTCGAGTGGTTGGGGGAGGTTCCGGGGCATTGGGGAGTCGCACCATTCAAGACTCAAATCGACCGGAATGATGGCGGCGTATGGGGTGCTGATCCTGACGGGACAAATGACGTGCTTGTCCTTCGCTCCACCGAGCAAACCATTGACGGCCGTTGGCGCATAGATGATCCTGCAACCAGGAAGCTCACGGAATCGGACATCAAGTCCGCGCTGCTAATTGAGGGCGATCTGCTGCTGACAAAATCCAGCGGCAGTTCACTTCACATAGGCAAGACAACGCTCGTCTCACAGGAAATCGCGGCCATGCGATGCTGCTACTCGAACTTCATGCAACGCATCCGAACCAAGGCATCGTACATGCCGGAGTTGGCTTGGTACGTTCTGAACAACGACTTGGCAAGACTACAGGCTGATCTACTTTCCAATTCGACCACCGGGTTGGCGAACCTTAACGGGACTATGGTTGGCCAGATCGTGATCCCGGTCCCGCCTCTGACCGAGCAGACTCAAATAGCCGCCTTCCTCGACCGCGAAACCGAAAAGATCGACGCCTTGGTCGCCGAGCAGCGCCGCCTGATGGAGTTGCTGAAAGAAAAGCGCCAGGCGGTCATCTCCCATGCGGTCACCAAGGGCCTGAATCCGGATGCACCCTTGAAACCGTCCGGCATCGAAGGGCTGGGGGACGTGCCGGAGCATTGGGAGTGTCGCAAGGTCAAGTCAGTCAGTACCTTCACTACGAGCGGACCGCGCGGATGCCCGCCAGCGCGGTCCTGGCTCGACTATGGGCCTCGGCGAGCGTCACCGCCAGGTAACTGCCCAGACCCAGGTCGGTGCGGCGCTTGCCGACCGTTGTTCGCAGAATCCAAGATCGAGCGCCGGCCGCGCTGACCAGCAGGCGAAGCCCGGCGACGGTGCCCACCGGGTGAAGTCCGGGCTTGCTGATTGACTTAACTTCCAGTGCGCCCAGGGCGCGGACGATTTTCGGCATGGCGTTCCTTCGGGATGGTGGAGTATTTGCCGTAACACCATCCCTTACACCAATAGAATTCGTGACTTGGTACGGCGTGGTGATACGCCAAGATTCGAACTGTGCAGAAAAAACCGAGGTTTTTGATGGTATTTGCGACGATGTGAGATCGTTTGCAATGGGTATCTGGCGGAAGCTGTGGGATTCGAACCCACGGAGGACTCACATCCTCGCCGGTTTTCAAGACCGGTGCCTTCAACCGCTCGGCCAAGCTTCCTGCATCGCAGACGATTTTAGCCGGCTGGCAGACGCGCTTGGGTTCGCCGTCCGGATTGGCTCAGGTCGGCAAGGCCTTGGGCCCTGTGCCAACGCACAAACCCCTGAGCGCTGCGTGTCCGCTAGGCTGGCGCGTGCAAGCGGTTCCACGCGTCACGCGCGGCGTCGCGGGCGTGCAGCCATTCGAG
>JAYVRP010000305.1:0-2152 GCA_043776215.1 Rhodoferax sp.
CAGCGGAATGGACACGCTCTTTTTCGCGCCGGGGGCCCCGATGTCGAGTGCGATACCCGCGCCGTTGTTGTTCAGGGTGTTCTTGAAACGAAACTGGAAAGTGATGTCTTCCGCCGCATCACCGTTGTTGTCGACATGGATCTCGTACAAGGCATTGGAGTCGAGCGAAAAATAGTTCGGGCCGCCGTAGGCATCCTGCAGCGGCAAGTAGTTCGCGATCATTGTCACGAAATCACTGCGACCGGTTTCGTAGCTGCGGAACATGTAGAAATCAGCCCCGTCCACCTTGGGTTGGGTGGTGATGAAGGGTGCTTCCCTGTGGCTCGACGCCATCGATGCACCGGCGGCGCACAGCGCCAACGCGGCCAATGCCGCACCTCGAATCTTGTCCTTGGACATGGTGAACTCCTGTGGGTTGTGCCCGGGCCGAACTGGCCCGCCCCCCATATACGCAGCCGGTGCGCCAACGGATTCAGGAATTCGTTTTGAGTACCGCACCTTTGAACAACACCGGGCCAGTCGGGCCTTTTGCGCCGTCCACGCCACCCTTGGGCTCCAGGCTGATCGCCAGTGTCGGGGTGTCGCTGACATCGCGCTCCTGTGCGGTCAGGCGCATCACCGGATCGTTGCCGAGAACACCCAGCGAGCGGGGGCCGGACCCCGGCGCGATGACCCACAACTGCAACGACTTGTCCTGCGCCTCCTGGAAGGCTCCGACGCGTTTCAGGGTGAGTCGGCGGGATGTGGGGTCGAAGGTCACGAGGATCGATGCAGTGGATTTGTCGTCGGCCAGCACGGCCACGTACTCGACGCGTTGCGTGTTGGCAAGTTGCGCGATGGCCGATTCGGCGCGTTGCGCCTGTGCCTGGTTGTCGCGTTGCAGCTGTGCGACTTGCTGGTCCATGTCCTGGCGCAGGTTCGCCAGCAGCAGTGCTGCGAGCCCCGCAGCGACCGCACCACCCAGGCCGGCGCCACGCCAGAAAGCCCAGGCAGGCCACCGACGCGTACCGGGGCTTTCGGATGTTGCAGGGGCAGTCGCCCGAGGCGCGGCCACGGCAGCGCCTGCTATCGCGGCGTTTTCGTGGTCGATCTGCAGCGACACCTGCCGCTCAATGCGGCGCCATACCTCCGGCGGTGGCGCGACTGCGGGCGGCAACTCCACCAGGCCCGACAGGCGGCCTTGCCAGATCAGGGCAGTGGCCCGAATCCGCGGCTCACGGCGTGCCAGCGTTTCAAAGCGCCGCCGCGCCGCGCCGCGCAAGGTCCCCAGCGCATGCGCCGCAGCGAGCCGCTCCAGCAGTTCGGGTTTGTCAATCAGGTTCATGGCTGGATCTTCCGCAAGGGCGTCAGGGTCGGGAGCATCAGGCAAAACGCGCCATGCACATGCGCAATTGGTCCAGGCCTCGGCGAATCCAGGTCTTGACGGTACCCAAAGGCAGTTTGAGTTGCAGCGCCAGCTCCGAATGGCTCAGCTCGCGCAGGTAGGCCATGCTGAGCGCTTCCCGCGGCCCGGCGTCGAGCCGCGACAGGCACCGGTGCAATGCCCGCGCCTGCTGGCTGGCCTGGACAACTTCCGGTGGGCCCGGCGAGTCGCTGGCCAGCAGGTCGACCGGTGCCGTGCCTTCGCCGAATCCGCTTTCGTCCAGGGAGTCGGAAACATCCTCGCGTGCGGCTTTGCCCCGTCGCAATGCGTCGAGGGCCCGGCTGCGAACAATCAAGCCCATCCAGGCCATGGGCGGGCTCAACGCGTCCCGGAAATCCCCGGCCACCCGCCACACGGTCAGGAACGATTCCTGGAGCACGTCCTGAGCCAGCTCACGCTGACGCACCACCTTGAGTGCCAGCCCGTAAAGCCGGGGCGCCGCCAGGTCGTACAAGGCCTTCAGTGCCAGGGCATCACGTTGCCCCACTGCGTCGAGTAGCCTGATCAGTTCGGCGTCCGGGTTGTTGGTGTCGTCCATCGGAGGGCCCATCGTTGTCATCTACGGGGTACGCGCCGCAAGCCCGGATGGATTCAAAAGCTTGCAGCGAACCCCGCCCTGGCCTCAATAATTCATGATCACCAGTCGTGTCTGGGTGAATTCCAGCATGCCATGTTTGCCGTCGTCGCCACCCAGCCCTGAACGCTTCCAGCCTGCATGGTAACCCTGGT
>JAYVRP010000306.1:0-2152 GCA_043776215.1 Rhodoferax sp.
ATCCCCGACCAGAGGATCGATCACCCCGAGCGCCAGCGTGAGACCGCGTTGCATGGCGGTATCGGCAGCCGTCGCCCAAAGACGGCCCGCGTAGGGATGCTCGAAATTCGGCTCCTGGTGGACCATGCCGATCATCGGCACCGGATGCTCCAGCCAGCAAAAACCCGCAAATGCAAGTGATGTCAGCGTTGGGAAGATGCAAGCGTCTGCCGGGGCGGCACTTGCCAGCTCGGACGCAACTCGTCGCGTGATCGCCTCCAGGCGCTCCAACGGTTTTCCATCGAGGGCCAGAGGGTCATAGGAAAAATGGGAGAACAACTGGAAGAACGAACAGCCGATCTTGTCGAATGCACCAGACAACTCCTCTTGTGCGCCGCAGGCTCCCCATACGCTGACGGAGAAACCCCTGCGGGTCAGGCTGTTCGCAATGCGATGGCAATAATCAAAGTGATGCCCACTGACCTCCCGCAGGCCGTCGTCAAACAGGTTGATGCGCATGGTGCAGCCGTGATCCGGGAGGGTTGGCAACCCGAACAAGCCCCGGCGCTGCGCCAGTTGCGCGCCCTGCGGATCTGCCAGCGCCGCGGCGCGCAGAGCGGGAGGATATTCGAACAGTGGACGCAGCTTGCACAGTTGACAGTCTATGCGTTGGAGCGGATTGGCGACTATCCGCATGCTCTGGAGCGGCGACTGCACCATGATCCTGTTGCAGGTAACCAGCGGCTTTTGGGCGGCCACCTGGCCAAGCCAGAACCCTGTAGCACCCGACGGATGGCATCTACAGGCGAACAATGTAAATTTGCTCACAGCGGCCCGGCAGTTACAGGATTTCGGTGTGCCCCGGCCGGCAGCGCTGCTAGTCTGCGCTTCACCCTTGACACCTACCTGGAGCCCCCATGGCCATATTCGACTTCATCAAGACCGCCGGCGAAAAACTCTTCCATCACAAGGACACCGAGGCCGCTGCCAGCGAATTGGCGGCCGCGCCCGATGATTCGGCGGTCAAGGAACGCGTCGAGGCACTCAACCGCCAGGCCGGCGACGCCATCGAGGCCTACATCAAGACGCAGAACCTGCCGGTCACCAGCCTGCTTGTGACCTTCGATGGGGCCAGCGGGGTTGCTGCGGTGTTCGGTGTTGCGGGCGACCAGGCCAGCAAGGAAAAGATCCTGCTGTGCTGCGGCAACGTGACCGGCGTATCCCAGGTGGACGACAAGATGTCGGTCGAGGTCAGCGAACCGGAATCGACCTTCTACACCGTGGTGGCGGGCGACAATCTGTCGAAGATTTCCAAGCAGCACTACGACACCCCCAATAAATACATGGTGATCTTCGAGGCCAACCAACCGATGCTCGGCCATCCGGACAAGATCTACCCGGGCCAGGTGCTGCGGATTCCGGCGCTGTAAAGCTGCACAACCAACCAGGAGCACATAGTGGGAATCATCTGGACTATTTTGTTGGGCCTTGTGGTGGGAATCCTTGCCAAGATGCTGCATCCTGGCAAGGAGAACATGGGTTTCATCCTGACTGCCGTGCTGGGCATCGTCGGCTCCTTGTGCGCCGGCTTGATCGGTCAGTTCCTGGGCTGGTACAAGGCAGGCGAAGGTGCCGGTTTCATCGCGTCTGTCGTGGTGTCGGTGCTGCTGCTGGTGGTGTACGGCAGGATTCGCGGCGCCTCCGGGTCGGGTACCGATACCACGCGGCCCTGACGTCGAAGCCGGGCCACGGCACCCACTGCGGTGCCGGTCACGGATGGCGCCGATCGCCCCGTTCGGCCATCTTCTCACCCAGGCGCACCGCCGCGCCGGGTGCCCAGCGCGCGTTGAAGGTGGTCTTGCCTTGCGGAAAAAGCATCACCACCGTGGATCCGAGCAGGAACCTCCCCATTTCCTGGCCTGGCAGAAAATCCACCGGTTTCTCGTCGTAGTGCCAGTCACGCACCTTGCGTGAGCGCGGCGGGTTGACGACGCCGTGCCACACGGTGGCCATGCTGCCGACAATCGTGGCCCGCACCAGCACCAGCACGAACGGACCTTGCGCCGACTCAAAAGCACAGACCACCCGCTCGTTGCGCGCAAACAGCCCGGGCACACCCCGCGCGGTGGTCGGATTGACCGAGAACAGGTCGCCCGGAACATGCAGCATGCGC
>JAYVRP010000307.1:0-2152 GCA_043776215.1 Rhodoferax sp.
TGGGGGGTGGTGCTGTCGGACCAGACGCTGGACAACCTGCGCTCGGCCGACCCGTTGACCGGTGCGCTGATCGGGGATGCGCTCAACCACTGGGACGACATCGAGGTGTTTTTCAAGGGCCGCAGCGTGCGCTCGGGGGGGCATGGCTTTTGCGGCATCGGGCGCAAGCACCTGCTCAATATTCTGCAGGACCGTTGCCTGGCGCTCGGCGTGGAGCTGATGTTCGAGACCGACGTGGCGGATGACCAGGCGCTGGCTGTGCAGTACCAGGCCGATCTGGTGATCGCCAGCGACGGCCTCAACAGCCGCATCCGCACCCGTTACGAGGCCACCTACCAACCCGACATCGACACCCGCATGTGCCGTTTCGTCTGGCTGGGCACCCACAAGACCTTCGACGCCTTCACCTTCGCCTTCGAGCAGACCGAACACGGCTGGTTTCAGGCGCACGCCTACAAATACGACGACACCACGTCCACCTTTATTGTCGAGACACCGCAGGAGGTCTGGCAGGCCCACGGGCTGGAGGACATGAGCCAGGAGGAAGGCGTGGCGTTTTGTGAACGCCTGTTTGCCAGGTACCTCGATGGCAACCCGCTGATCAGCAACGCCAAACATTTGCGCGGGTCAGCGAACTGGATTCGCTTCCCGCGCGTGATGTGCAAGACCTGGGTTCACTTCGAAAACCTGGCGCACCGGCGTGTGCCCTTCGTGTTGATGGGTGACGCGGCGCACACGGCGCACTTCTCGATCGGCAGCGGTACCAAGCTCGCGCTCGAGGACGCGATCGACCTGGCCCATGCGTTCGCGGCGGTCGGGAGCAGTTCCGGCCCCGGCGCAGGCGTGGACATGGATGCCGTGCTTCAGCACTACGAAGACCGTCGCAGTGTGGAGGTGCTCAAGATCCAGAATGCCGCGCGCAATTCGACCGAATGGTTCGAGAACGTGACCCGTTACACCGGCATGGAGATCGAGCAGTTTGCCTATTCGCTGCTCACCCGTTCACAACGCATCAGCCACGAGAACCTGCGCTTGCGCGACCCGGTCTGGTTGCAGGGCTTCGAGGCCTGGCTGGCGCGCACGTCGCCCACTGTCGCGGGTCGTGCGGGGTCTGGTGTGGCTGCCGGCCCGCAGGGCATTGACGCAGCCGCTCGCCGGGAGGGCCATCCCGTGCCCCCCATGCTGCTGCCGCTGCAGGTACGCGGGTTGCGGCTGAAGAACCGCATCGTGGTGTCACCCATGGCCACCTACAGCGCGGTGGACGGGGTGGTGCAGGATTTCCACCTCGTGCACCTGGGAGCCCGCGCACTGGGAGGCGCTGCCCTGGTGATGGTGGAGATGACCAGCCCGAACCCGCATGGACGTATCACCCCGGGTTGTACCGGGCTGTGGAACGATGCCCAGGAGGCGGGCTTGCGGCGCATCGTCGACTTCGTGCACGGCCAGAGCAGCGCCGCGATCGGCCTGCAGCTGGGCCACAGTGGCCCCAAGGGATCCACGCAACTCGGCTGGGAGCAGACCGACGAACCCTTGCCTGCGGCCAACTGGCCCTTGCTGGCCGCAAGCGCAGTGCCGTATGGCGAGCAGAACCAGACCCCCTCGGCCATGACCCGCGCCGACATGGATGCCCTGCTGGCGGAGTTCGTGGCGTCCACCCGGCGCGCCGCACAGGCCGGCTTCGACTGGCTGGAATTGCACTGCGCGCACGGGTACCTGCTGTCGAGTTTCATCACGCCCTTGACCAATCTGCGTACCGACGCATATGGCGGCCAGGGAAGCGAAGGGCTGGAAAACCGGTGCCGTTACCCGCTGGAGGTTTTTCGCGCCATGCGTGCCGTCTGGCCTGCCGAGCGGCCGATGAGTGTGCGGATTTCAGCCCACGACTGGGTGCCCGGCGGCCATACCGCCGACGACGCGGTACGCGTGGCACAGCTGTTCAAGGGCGCAGGCTGCGACGTGATCGACGTCTCGTCCGGGCAGACGACCCGTGACGCCAAGCCGGTCTATGGCCGCATGTACCAGACACCCTTCTCGGACCGCATCCGCAACGAGGTCGGCATCCAGACCATCGCGGTGGGCGCGATCACGCAAGCCGACCAGGCCAACAGCATCATCGCCGCCGGACGCGCCGACCTGTGCGCCATTGCACGCC
>JAYVRP010000308.1:0-2150 GCA_043776215.1 Rhodoferax sp.
CGGGCGCCTGGCCGCTGCCTGCGTGCCGGCCCGTGTGGTCACGCTGGCGATCAGCGATGTGCCCGGCGACGACCCCGGCACGATCGGCAGCGGCCCCACCGTGCCCGACACCAGCACCTGTGCCGACGCGTTGGCCGTGTTGCAGCGCTACCGCATCGAGCTGCCAGCCGCGGTGCTGGAGGCGTTGCACGCCGGCACGCTGGAAACCCCCAAACCGGCGGACCCGCTGTTTCATGGCCAGGCGGTCCACCTGGTGGCCACACCGCAACAAAGTCTGGAGGCCGCCGCGCTGGCGGCCCGGGCGGCGGGCCTGCAGGCGCATATCCTGGGGGACGATCTCGAAGGCGAGTCGCGCGAGGTCGGCAAGGTGCATGCGGCACTGGCGCGCGCCGTGGCGCGGCGCGGCCAGCCATTCAGCCGGCCCTGCGTGATCCTGAGCGGCGGCGAAACCACGGTGACGCTGCGTGCGCGGGACCCTGGCGCAGCGCCGGGCCGCGGTGGCCGGGCGGGTGAGTTCTGCATGGGGTTGGCCCAGGCCTTGCAGGGTCAGGAGGGCGTTTACGCGCTGGCGGCGGATACCGACGGCATTGACGGTGTCGAAGACAACGCCGGTGCCTTCGTGGCCCCCGATACGCTGCGCCGGGCCGAGGCATTGGGCCTGAAGATCAACCAGTTCCTGGACCGCAACGATGCCTATGCCTACTTCGCGGCCCTGCGTGACTTGGTGGTCACGGGCCCCACGTACACCAATGTGAACGATTTCAGGGCGATCCTCGTTTTGTAGGGTCCGGCATGGCGAGAGTTTGACGTGCCTCAAAGCCGGGCCGGCCAAAGGTAGGCACATTGGGGCCATGTTGACTGCCGAGTTTCCCGTCCCGAATTCTGAAAGTACGCTGAGCCGCCAGGGTGACGCTCTGTTGCGCCGTGGCACCACTCCCCCTTGGGTCAGCTATGTGGAGTCTGGCCGTGTCGCCTTGGGCTTGATGGAAGACGGCGCGATGGTGCACCAGCTGGGTACGGTCGAAGGTCCCTTCTGGCTGGAAGCGACCGCATCGGTGCTGTGTCTGCCGAGCGCCGTGGACGCCTTGGCCGAGACCGACGTGAAGATCCGGCGCATGCCGCTGCCTGCGTTTCGCATCTGGTTCA
This sequence comes from Rhodoferax sp., assembly GCA_043776215.1. Taxonomy (GTDB): domain Bacteria; phylum Pseudomonadota; class Gammaproteobacteria; order Burkholderiales; family Burkholderiaceae_C; genus CAISIP01. Next base: position 1,147 of record JAYVRP010000308.1, read on the forward strand.
ATTCCTTGCCGGGGTTTGCCCAAGGGGTGCTGCACGATGTGGCGCTGGCCCACCGGCAGCAGACCGAGTTGGCGGTGAGCCGGCTGGCCAAAGATGCGGAGGCACGCTGCGCCGAATGGCTGCTGGCCCATGCACAAACCAGCGCCCAGGGTTCGGTGGCCGTGATGCTGCAACAGCGCAAGCGCCTGATCGCAGCCCAATTGGGTATTGCGCCCGAAACCCTCTCTCGCGTGTTGCGCCACCTGCGCGAGCGCAGCCTCATCAGCGGGTCAGGTCGGGTGGTGAACCTGGTCGACCCGGGCGGCCTGCGTTCGCTGGCTGGCGTCTGACCTCGGCCGGCAAGCCGGCACCGCTCCATTGACGCGGCCTGTGTGCGTGGCCGACCCGGTAGCTGCCGCCACACTCAGGTCGCCTTGAGTGCCTTCAGCAGATTCTCCGCGGTGGCCGGTGCGCTGAGTTGCACCGGGTTGCGCCCATCGGCCAGGGTGGCTGCGACGGCGTCACGCAACGCTTCGAACACACTGATGGCCAGCATGAAGGGCGGCTCGCCCACGGCTTTGCTGCCAAACACGTTGTCCTCGCGGTTGGCTTCGGGCCACAGGTCGACCCGGAAATGCTCGGGAATGTCGCCGGTCGCCGGAATCTTGTAGGTGCTCGGCGCATGGGTCGACAGGACGCCCTTGTCGTTCCAGACCAGTTGCTCGGTCGTCAGCCAGCCCATGCCCTGGATGAAGCCGCCCTCGATCTGCCCGATGTCGATGGCCGGGTTGATCGAGCGGCCCGCATCGTGCAGGATGTCCACCTTGAGCACGCGGCTTTCTCCGGTCAAGGTGTCGATGGCGACCTCCGTGCAGGCCGCGCCGTAGGCAAAATAATAGAAGGGCCGTCCGGTCAGGGTGGTCTTGTCATAGTGGATCTTGGGCGTGCGGTAAAAGCCGTCGCTCCAGAGCTGGATGCGGTTCGCGTATGCCGCCTTGACCACCTCGTCGAAGCTGCGTGTGGAC
>JAYVRP010000309.1:0-2150 GCA_043776215.1 Rhodoferax sp.
TGGAGCGGTCTTGGCTACTACAGCAGGGCGCGCAATATGCATCAATGTGCCAGGGACGTGGTTGAAAAGCATGCCGGGGTGTTCCCTTCCTCTGCCCACGCACTGGAGAAACTTCCCGGAATAGGTCGATCTACCGCTGCGGCGATCGCCGCTCTGTGTTTCGGGGAACGGGTCGCGATTCTCGATGCGAACGTGAAACGCGTACTGACGCGTATCCTCGGTTTTGACGCAGACATTTCGCGTCAGACCAACGAACGGCAACTCTGGGCTGCGGCCGCCGGGTTACTGCCGACGAGCGACCCTGATGCCAGCATGCCGCGCTACACCCAGGGAATGATGGACCTCGGCGCCACAATCTGTTTGCCACGCAAGCCGTTGTGCGGGGCATGCCCACTGGCGGATGTGTGCTCCGCCCATCGAATGGGTAACGCCGAGCACTTTCCGGTGAAGAACCGCAAGCTCAAGCGTAGCTCCCAATCCGTCTGGTTGTTGTGGGCGCTTGCGCGTGATGGTGCCATTTGGTTGCAGCGCAGGCCGGTGCCTGGCGTGTGGGCGGGGTTGTACTGCCTGCCATGGTTTGACAGTCGCGACGAATTATTGGCCGTGCTTCCAGGCGAATTCCGGTCTATGGTCGAGGACCTGAACGCCGTCAAGCATGTTCTCACGCACAAGGACATGCATTTGCATCCGATGAAGGTATTGCTGCCACATGCTGCCATGCGCGATGGAGCCGGGCGTTGGGTTGCTGCGGGCGAGTGGCCATCGCTTGGCCTGCCTGCGCCGGTGCGGCAAATGCTCCTTCAGGCTTGAAGCCAACCAAACGAGGTGGAGGGGTAGGGGCCCGGCGCCGCGTCCAGCTCGCGATGGCGGCACAACGAGGTCCATCGATCTGCAAACAGGCGTGTTAACTCTTCGACCAAATAGACCGACCGATGCTGCCCGCCCGTGCAGCCGATGGCAACCGTGACATAACTTCGGTTGTCATTGCTGAAGGAATCGAGCCACGTTTCGAGAAACTGGGCAATGTCGAGCATCAGCTTGCGGACTTCACCGTGTTGCAGAAAGAACTCGATGACGGGTCGATCCCGTCCGGTCAAGGCCTTGAGTTCCGGCTCGTAATGTGGGTTGGGCAACATGCGGACATCGAACACATAGTCCGCATCGCTCGGGATGCCACGTTTGAAGGCAAAGGACTCGAAGACCAGCGTCATATGGCCGCCTGGCAATACGATGAGGGAGCGCACATACCGCTGCAACTGCGACGGCCGAATCAGGCTGGTATCGATGACCTGCGCGTGTTCGCGCAAGTCTGCCAGCAGTTCGCGCTCCAGCTCGATAGCTTCCACCAGCGCACGGCGCTGGTCGGCCGAGCCATCCATGGAGTCGATTTGTGACAACGGGTGTTTTCGCCGCGATTCGGAGTAGCGTCGCACCAGAGTGTCGGTCGTCGAGTCCAGAAAGAGAGACTTGATGACCACCCCCATGTGACCCAGCGAGCGCAAGCGCTCAGGGACCTGCGGCAGCGACGCTGCGCTGCGGACATCCATCGCGATGGCGACGCGGGTGGCCTGGCGTTCTTGAACCAGCTTGACAAATTGCAAAAGAAGTTCGGGCGGAAGGTTGTCCACGCAGTAATAACCCGCGTCTTCCAGCGCATGCAGCGCCACCGACTTCCCGGACCCGGACATTCCGGTGATGAGTATCAGTTCCAACTCCATGGCTGTGCCGGTCTGTCCTTCACTCATGCGATTGCAGCAATTCTTTGGCGTGCGCGAGTGTGGCACCGAGCACCCGGTCACCTCCGAGCATGCGCGCAATCTCGGTGACGCGACCTTCGCCGAGCACCGATGCCACTGAACTCAAAGTGGACTTCTGGCGCAACTGCTTCGACACCACCAAGTGGTGGTCGGCGCATGCGGCGACTTGCGGAAGGTGGGTGACCGCCAGCACTTGTCTGTCCCGGCCGAGCTGTTGCATGAGTCGGCCGACGGCTTGGGCCACCGACCCACCCACGCCGGAGTCCACTTCATCGAATATCAATGTCTGGGAAGTGCCGAGCTCGCTGGTGGTGACCGCAATGGACAGGGCAATACGCGAAAGCTCCCCGCCAGATGCCACTTTGGCGATAGGGCGAGGTGTGCTGCCCGGAT
>JAYVRP010000310.1:0-2150 GCA_043776215.1 Rhodoferax sp.
CCGCAGTTCGTTGAGTGCGTGCGCCAGTGTGGCGCGGCCTCCAGGCGCAGCGAGCCGAGTCAAATACAACTCGACAAACAGCGCCGCCAGCCACTGAAAATGCGTGAGCACAAAGCGCTCGCCCGAGGCGGATTCGCGTGCGCGGGCGATACCCGCCCAATCGGCCATGAAGTCGCGCTCCAATTTGGCCAGTAGCGAGGGGGCCACACGCAAGCCATTGCGGGATGCCACCGCCATCAAGCGCGCCGAGGTGCCCGGCGCGCCACGGTCGGGCGCGTCTTTCACCCGCTCCAGCAACTCGTTATAGCGGCCACCCAGCTCGCCTGCCAGCCACTGCACCAGCAGCAGGCTGCGGTCGAAGCGCTGGCCCGGGCGCGCCGCTGTGGCCATCAGTGCGCGCGCTCCATCATGCGCGCGGCCAACACGGCGTCGATACTGGTTCCGCGGCCGCCGGTTCCCCCATGGGGCCAGAAAGCGGCGCGGTTGTGGAAGACGCTTGTGTAGTCCTTCAGTGTGCGTTTGAACTCCGTCTGCACCACCTGCGCAAGCCATGTGTGCTCGGCCTTTGCAGCAGCATCCGTGCGCCCGTCCACCACGGGGCGCAGCCACAACAACACCGGCGCCGGATTGGCAACACCGCGCGCAAGGTCTGCCGCCAACACGGCTTCCATCAACTGGTGGCGCTGCCCTGCGTTGTCTTTCAGCTCGCGCTGGCGCTTGGGCACCAGGCCCAGCAGCAGGCGCGCCGTTTCCAGCATGTCCACATCGACCACCCGTTCGCCCTCCGGCTCATGCAGGGTGAGCTGGTAGGCAAAGGGATCATTCAACGCGTCGGTAGACAGGCGCACGGCGGAACCGGCGCTGTCATCCATCAGCCAGTAGCGCAACAAATGGGCTTGCGCGTCCTTGGCGACCAGTTCCAGGCTGCCTTGCGTTGCACTGGCACCGGCTTGCGCGGCGCTGTGTTCGAAATCCAGCGCGTTGAGACTGTCTTCGTAACTCTCCAGGCGCAATACGCGCACCAGCGGCAAGGTGCGCCGGCTCCAGTGCTCCGGGTCGCCGCCGTCGTCGTGCTGGATGCCGTCTTTGGGTGCGCCGTCTTTCCATTCCGGCGCGGCCATGACTTTGGCGATACGGGGCAGGGTGACGGTGTCGAAGTACTCGCCTTGCTCGACCAGCAGGAACTTGCGGGCGCCGCCGTCTTCGCGGTTCAGGTTGATGATGGCATGGCCTGTTGTGGCACTGCCGGCGAAGAAATCAAGGGCAATTGAACCCCCACCGATAGTGACGCAACGTTCAATCAGGCGCGTAGGCTTGATCGTATTGAATACATCATCGCCAGATTCGAGTGCCATCATGGACAGAAGTGCCTGCTTTCCCTCCTGCGTATGACCAACATCTTTGTGGATCCAAAGTGTTTGTGGCACCCGTCCTTGTTTTACCTCAGACAAGAACCTCTTCAGGCGCGGCACATTGCCACCATCGATGCCCCACCAGATTCGCTTGTCATGAAGCAACTCGTCAAATTTGGCTCGTGATACGCGCCAATACGTTCCCGGCGGAGGACCAGCTATTACTCGTCCGCTTGGAGAGGTGATGCTGTAAACGCCTTCGGAATAGTAATTGCGCGCCGAAAGGTCGCCGGATGTCCAGACACCGCGCGGGTCATTGTCCGGATTTGCAAAAGCCGCGTCCTGTGCGTCTGTCCTACCCAATGCAACCGGACGCCATACAGACTTGTTCTTGGCATAGACCGTCAGGTAGTCATGATCCTCAGAGAAGTACTGCGCTGTGTTCTTCGGTGAAAAGTTCTTCTGCCAAATGATGTTCGAAACGAAGTTCTCATCTCCGAAAACCGCATTGCTAACTTGAATCAGATTGCCATGTTCGTTTTCATCGATGCTGGTAAACATTACTGCGTCGTCGCCCATACACCTCAAAGCGGCTTGCAGACGACTCGCCATAAAAGCGAGCCACGTACTGTGCCGCGTGAAGTCGTCCTTGTACAAGAACCCATCACCACCCGTGTTGTACGGCGGATCAATATAAATACACTTCACCCGCTCCCGGTACGCTGGCTCGATGGTCCGCAACGCCGCATAGTTGTCGGCATGGATCAGCTCGCCGCCAAGGGCTGCTTCCAGGTCTTC
>JAYVRP010000311.1:0-2150 GCA_043776215.1 Rhodoferax sp.
CTGGAAAGCGTGATGCGCGATTTCATCGCCCAGCGCTACAACCTGCTGCTGTGCTCCACCATCATCGAGACCGGTATCGACGTACCCACCGCCAACACCATCGTCATGAGCCGCGCCGACAAATTCGGACTGGCGCAGCTGCACCAGTTGCGCGGGCGTGTCGGGCGCAGCCACCACCAAGCCTACGCCTACCTGATGGTGCCCGACATCGAGGGACTTACCAAACAGGCCAGCCAACGCCTGGACGCGATCCAGCAGATGGAAGAGCTGGGCTCCGGTTTTTACCTGGCCATGCACGACCTGGAGATTCGCGGCGCAGGCGAGGTGCTGGGAGAAAACCAGAGTGGCAATATTCTCGAGATTGGCTTTCAGCTCTACAACGAGATGCTGGCCGAGGCCGTGCGCTCGCTCAAGCTGGGCAAGGAGCCCGATCTGCTGGCGCCACTGAGCGTCACCACGGACATCAACCTGCACGCCCCGGCCCTGCTGCCCAGTGACTACTGTGGCGACGTGCACTTGCGCCTGAGTTTCTACAAAAAGCTCGCCAGTGCCAGGAACACCGAGCAGATCGATGCGTTGCTGGAAGAGCTGGTGGACCGCTTCGGCAAGTTGCCGCCGCAGGCCCAGACGCTGATCGACGTGCACCGCCTGCGTGTGATCGCCAAGCCCTATGGCGTGGTCAAGGTCGACGCCACCCCCCTCATCACCACCATCACCTTCAAGAAGGACGCGCCGGTGGACCCGATGCGCATCATCGACGCCATCCGCAAGAATCGCCACATCAAGCTGGTGGGCAACGAGAAACTGCGCATCGAGCGTGAGTTGCCCGAGCCCCGGGATCGAGCACAGATGGTGCGGGATGTTTTGCGCAGCCTGGGGCAACCTCTGGCCACGCCGAGCACGGCCACGGTGAGCGCATGAGTGATGCCCGTGAATACACACCCGGCCTGGTGATCCAGGGCTTCAGGCCGCCGTTGCGTCTGCGCGATTTCGGCCTGGTCGCATTCGACATGGATTCGACCCTCATCAACATCGAATGCGTGGACGAGATTGCCGCCGCGGCCGGCCGCAAGGACGAAGTCGCGGCAATCACCGAAGCGGCCATGCGGGGCGAGATCGCCGATTACAAGGGCAGCCTGCGCGCACGCGTGGCCCTGCTTGCGGGTGTCAGCGTGGACAGCATGGAGCAGGTCTACGCCACCCGGCTGCAGTTCAACCCCGGTGCGGAGCAACTGGTGCTGGCATGCAAGGCGGCCGGCATGAAGGTGCTGCTGGTCAGTGGCGGCTTCACCTTTTTCACCGACCGCGTGCGTGATCGCCTGGCCATCGACTTCACACGCTCCAACGTGCTGGAGCAACGCGACGGAAAACTCACCGGGCGCATGGTGGACCAGCCGTGGGGCGATATCTGCGACGGTGAGGAGAAGCGCCGGATGCTGCTGCAGACCTGCGCACAACTCGGCCTGCGTGGTGATCAGGCCATCGCGGTGGGTGACGGGGCCAACGACCTGCCGATGATGGCGGTGGCTGGGTTGTCAGTTGCCTACCACGCAAAACCAAAGGTACGCGATCTGGCCATGGTAGCGATCAATCTGGGCGGACTCGACCGCCTACTCGAGGTATTGGACTGACGCAGCGAGCGTCCTTGCCCTGGGTCATAGGTTGGAGCCGTGTCGATGCTGGCGCCGCAGTGGTCAGTGACTAGAATCAACTTGCCATAGAAAGGACCCCATGAGCCTCCTCCCCAGCGCCCGCATTCGCACCCTCGCCCTGCTCGGTCACGGTGCCAGCGGCAAGACCACCCTGGCTGAAAGCCTGCTGGCGGCGACCGGCGCCATCACCAGCCGGGGCTCGGTCGAGAAGGGCAACACCGTTTGCGACTTCGACCCCCTTGAGCGCGAACTCGGCCACTCCCTGCAATCCTCACTCGTGAGTTTCGAACGCGAAGGGGTGCGGGTCCACCTGATCGACACCCCCGGTTTTCCGGATTTCAGCGGTCAGGCGATGGCGGCCCTGGCGGCCGTCGACACGGCTTTGATCGTGGTCAACGCCCAAACCGGCATCGAGCTCTCCACCGAGCGCATGTTTGTCATGGCCGGCGCGCGTAATGTGTGCCGCATGGTGGTGGTGAACAAGATCGACGCCGACAA
>JAYVRP010000312.1:0-6941 GCA_043776215.1 Rhodoferax sp.
GTCAGCTCCACATACCCGCCGGTCGGGAACCAGCCCAGATGCACCGAAAACAACAGGATCAGCACCAGCCCGAGCCAGAAGTTCGGCAGCGAGACACCCACCAGCGCCACCGTCATCGCCGTCTGGTCGACCCAGGTGTTGTGCCGCAGCGCCGCCAACACGCCAATGGACAAGCCCACCAGCAGGGTGAGGACCATGGAATACAGCGCCACCGCGACGGTGGCTGGAAGCCGCTCAATGATCGCGTCCCTGACAGGTTGCCCCAGCATCAACGATCGGCCCAGGTCCCCTTGGGCAAGGTTGCCGTAGAAGCTCAGGACCTGCACATGAAAGGGCTTGTCCAGCCCCAGGTTCTTGCGGATGACTTCAATTTCAGCGGCAGTGGCATTGGTGCCGCCCATCACCACCGCCGGGTCGCCCGGCACCAGCTTGATCAGGCCGAAGGACAACAGGCTGACCAGCAGCAGCAAGGGGATGCACTGCACCAGCCGTTTGATCAGGTAGGCCATCATGCTTGACAGCTCCCGGGCAGGCGCGCCGATGCGCCTGCCTTTCTGTCAATGACGCCAGCGCTCTGCACTCAGTTGGTCAGCCACACGTTGGACAGGCGCGGCGTGTAGTAGGCCTTGTAGCCTTCCACATTGGAGCGCACTGCCTGCGTCTTGGGAGCCACGCCAAACGGAATCGCCATCACCTGCTCCAGCGCGATGCGCTGGGCGCGCGCAAATGCCGCCTGTCGCCCTGCGAGTGTGGGCGCGGTGTTGATGTCGTTGAATGCCGCCATATAGCCGGGATCGACCTTGTTGTCCTTGGGCTTGTAGACCGGGTTGGGTTCGGCCATCTGGCGCAGCGTCTGCGGGCCACCGAGCGCAATCACCGTGATCCAGCCGGTATAGAACACGTTCCAGCCCGTGGTCTCCTTCTGGCTGCGCTGCAGGGCTGCGGGCCAGTCCAGCACCACCAGCTCGGCATTCATGCCGGCCGCCTTGAGCTGTTCGGCCATGACCAGCGCGGTGTTGTACATGACCGGGAAGTCGCGGTTGGTGAGCAACTCGATCTTCTCGCCCTTGTAGCCACCCTCCTGCAACAACTGGCGCGCCTTGGCACGGTTCTTCTGGTTCAGCAGCTCCTTGCCGGCATCGGTGTAGTACTGCTGGCCGGGAAACTGGAATGAAGGGTTGAGCTTGTATTGGCCTTCATGCGCGGCGTCCATGATTTCCTCAAAATCCATCGCCGCCAGCATCGCCTGGCGCACCTTGGGGTTGTCTGTCGGGGGCGCCGAGAAATTCGGGTAGGCGACGTTCATCCAGAAGGTCTCCAGCCGCTCTAGCTTGATCGCCTTGTTGTCGCGCAGGCGCTTTTGCGATGCCGCCGGCACGTCCTCCACGGCATGGATCTCGCCGACCTCCAGCGCGGCCGTCCGGGCCGCCGGCTCGGTCATCATGCGGAAGGTGACGGTGTCGACGCAGGCGCGCTTGTTGCCGCCGTAACCGGTCATCTGGTTGTGCCGCGTGTCCGGCTTGTAGCCATCGAAGCGGCGCAGCTTGACGAAGCTGTCGGCGCGAAACTCCTCCAGCTTGAACGGGCCGGTGCCCACCACCGGCAGTTGCTGCGCCGCAGCCTGGGCGTTCTCGGCCGGGACGATGACGATCGGCACCGTGAACGAAGACAACGCCTCGATGAACAGCGGGCGCGCTTCCTTGAGCGTGATGACGAAGGTGTTGGCATCCGGCGTCGTCCACTTGTCCACCGGGTCGAGGATGGAACGGTCCACACCGACGCGCTTGTAGCGGTCGAACGAAGCGATCACGTCGGCCGAGGTCATGGTCTTGCCATTGTGGAACTGTATGCCCTGGCGCAGCTTGAAGGTGTAGGTCTTGCCGTCGGGGCTGACCGTCATGGTCTCCGCCAGTTCCAGCACCGGATTCATGTTCTCGTCCCGCGTGACCAGGGACTCGTAGATATTGAGGGCGACGTTGCGCGTGGCGCCGGCATTCGAGGTGTGCTGGTCCAGGCCGGGCACTTTGGACTCGAGCGCGAAGATCAGGTCGCCGCCGGTGCGCGGGCATCGGAATGCCTGCGCCTGCGCTTGCGCCTGACCAGTGATCGCCGCCAGAAGAACGGTCGCGCTCGCCAGTGCGAGACTTTGTTGGGATTTCCGCTTCGTCAACATGTGTCATTACTCCTTCAGTAAGTGCCGCCCTTTGGCAGCGTTTGGGTGCCTGTCCATCTCGCTCTTCATCCGGTCCGCCTGCGTCTGGGAAACGAGGGTCGAGGAAGCTGTAGGCGCAAAAACGACCGGGAGCGAACGCTTGCGCCAGGGGAAACTGCCTTCTGCAAGGCGCCTGAGCAGGGCGCGGGCACTCTCCTCACCGAGCTGGAAGGCCGGCGAAAACACCGTGGTGAGCTCGGGGCTTGCGTAACGCCAGAAGTCAAAGCCATTGAAGCCTGTCACCCGCACATCCTGCGGAATGCGGTAGCCGCGCGCGGCCAGCAGTTTCATGGCGGCAATCGCCATGCGATCGTTGCCACCAATGACCACGTCGGGTACGCCATGGCGTTCGATATGCATGGAGAACGCTGCCTGCGTGTCATCGAAGCCCTCGTCGCCGCAATGCAACACATGGAAGGCTGGGGGACGGGTCATCTGTGCGAGCACCGAACGGACTCCCGCTTCGCGCCGCTCCATGGCGGCCCAGGAGACCGCGGGCAGCAGCATGACCGCATGCTGGCTGGCACGCCGAAACACGTGGCGGGCGATTTCCGCACCGCCGCCTGCGTCGTCCTGCATCAGCGAGCAGCCGTCGACAACACTGTCGGGCAGTTCGTCCTGGATCAGTACCAGGGGCTGGCCGAGCGCCGCCACCTGGGCAATGGTCTGCATGCGCTGCGCCGCCGCGCCCGATGTAAGCAGGCAAATACCGTCACTCTCGATGCGTCGCAACAGTGGCAGTGCGGACAGTTCGGATTGGCTCGCGCCCTGCATCACGATGGAGTAACCGGCGACCTGCAAAACATCATTCAGGCCGGCCAGCATGGCCGCCGTGAACGGGTCGGACAGGTAATGCGCGGACGGGTCCACGATGATCACGCCCACCGTCATGCGGCGGTTGGTGCGCAGCTGGCGCGCATTGGCGTGCGGCCGGTAGTCCAGCCGTTCGCAGGCCGCCAGTACTCTGGCAATCATCCCGGCGCCGACCTGGCCCTTGCGGCCGTTGATGACGTTGGAGACGGTCATGGGCGTGGTGCCAGCGGCCAGCGCCACGTCACGCAGGGTGGCTGACGCGACGCTCTGGGCGACCAGTGTGGTTTCATGGCCGCGACTGACCATCAGTGGGACTCCCGGGGCACGTAGTCGCCAGAGCCTCCGACCAGAAAATCCATGTCCACGCCCTGGTCGGCTTGCAGCACATGGTCCACATAGAGCTTCTCCCAGCCGCGCACGTAGGGCGCCTTGAACGCCACCAACGCGGCGCGGCGACGGACGAGCTCGTCGTCCGCCACATCCAGATGCAGCCGGCGCGCGGCTACATCGAGCTCGATCCAGTCGCCCGTCTCGACCAGCGCCAGCGGACCACCGGCGGCAGCTTCCGGAGCGACATGCAGAACCACGGTACCAAAGGCGGTGCCACTCATGCGTGCATCCGAGATACGTACCATGTCGGTCACGCCGCGTTGCAGCAACTTGGCCGGAATCGGCAGATTACCGATCTCGGCCATGCCCGGGTACCCGCGCGGGCCGCAGTTCTTGAGCACCAGGATGCTGTTCGCGTCCACCTGCAGGTCGGGGTCGTGGATGCGCTTCTTGAGGTCGTCGGCATCGCTGAAAGTGACGGCTTGTCCGCGGTGCTGCATCAACGCTGGCGTCGCCGCCGACGGTTTGATGACCGCACCGCCCGGCGCCAAATTGCCACGCAGCACGGCAATGCCTCCCTGCGGCTTGAAGGGCGCGCCCACTTCAAAAATGACATTTCGGTCAAACACTTTTGCGTCGTCAATGGCTTGCCCCATCGTGACACCCGCCACGGTGGGCTGGTCCAGGTCGAGGAAGGACGCAATCTCGCGCAGCACGGCCGGCACGCCGCCCGCGTAATAGAAATCCTCCATCAGGTACTTGCCCGACGGCATCAGGTTAACCAGACAGGGAACTGCGCGGCCATACCGGTCCCAATCATCCAGACCAAAATTGACGCCGAGCCGGCCGGCCAGTGCGATCAGGTGAACCACGGCATTGGTGGAACCGCCCAACGCAGCATTCAGGCGCACGGCGTTGGCGAATGCGGGCTTGGTGAGCACCTGCGACATGCGCAGCTTCTCGTGCACCATCTGAACAGCGCGCCGACCGGCCTCGAACGCGAGCGCCTGGCGCCGTGCATCGACTGCCGGAATCGCCCCGTTCTGCGGCAGCGCGATACCCAGGCCCTCGCACAGGCTGGCCATGGTAGACGCAGTGCCCATCGTCATGCAGGAGCCGGCGCTGCGCGACATGGCGGCTTCTGCTGCCATGAATTCCGCGATGCTCATGGTGCCGGCCGCCACCGCGTCTTTGAAACGGATGACGTCGGTGCCCGAACCCAGCATGCGCCCCTCGTAACGACCCGACAACATCGGCCCGCCGGATACCAACAAGGTGGGCAGGTCAACACTAGCCGCACCCATCAGGCACGCGGGGGTGGTCTTGTCGCAACCCGCCAACAGCACCACGCCATCCATCGGTTGCGAGCGGATCGAGGCCTCCACATCCATGCTGGCCAGATTGCGAAACAACATCGTTGTGGGGCGCATCAGCGGCTCGGACAATGAAGTCACCGGGAACTCGAGCGGAAAGCCGCCCGCTTCGTAAACCCCCCGTTTCACCTGTTCGGCCAGACCGCGCAGGTGGCCGTTGCAGGGCGTGAACTCGGACCAGGTGTTGCAGATACCGATAACCGGCTTGCCCTCGAACATGCGCGCGGCATGGCCTTGGTTCTTCATCCAGCTGCGGTAGATGAAGCCATAAGAATCCTGGCGCGCGAACCACTCGTCGCTGCGCAGCCCGTTCGGGCGCTTGGGATTCTTGACGGACTCGTTGTTGTCGGCCATGGGGGCGTTTCAGTTCGCGAGTCCGCCGTGCCACCAGTGGGCGGTCGGGTCGGAATGCAGGATCTGGTCAATGGTGTCCTGCGTCACGCGGGGCAGGCCGGAACCGGCGATCACCGCGTTGACGTTCTTGAGCCCGGCGATGGAATCGGCCACGGCGGTGAACGGAAAGTCGGTGCCCCAGAAAATCTTGTTGCGGTTGGCGATGGTGTATTCCTGCGCGCAGACCAGAATGTTCCAGAACTGCCAGGGGCGGTAATAAAGTGCCGAGACCTCGCAATACACGTTCGGGTTCTTGCGCGCCACGACGATGCATTCTTCGTACCACGGGTGCCCCATGTGGGCCATGACCATCTTGAGCTCAGGATGGCGGTTGGCGATGGTGTCCACGTCCAGCGGGCGCCCGTATTGCACCGGGGCATTGGCGCCATAGGTGGTGCCCATGTGCATGGTCAGCGGAAGATTGTGTTTGACCAGGTACTGGTAAACCGGCTCCAGGCGCCGGTCGAGCAGCGATACGCCGTTGTAGATCGGTCCGAATTTGACACCCTGGAGCTGGAGGTCTTCGATGGCATGCACCAGCAGGTCCATGCAGTTCGGCATGCGCGGGTCGATGCAGGCGAAACCGATGAACTTCTTTGGATCGCGTGCCACCAGGCGCGCGGTGACTTCGTCGTCGCCGTCGATGCCAATGGAGTCGGCGTAGCGCAGCGAGAAGACGATGGCCCGGTCCACGTCGCGCATCGCGTTGACGACGATGTCCGGGTTGCTCGGCAACTCGACCGCATCGGCCCGCGCAAAACGCGTGACCTCCAGGTGCAGCGGCAGGATTTGCGCATCCTCGTACACGTTCACATGGCAATCGATGATCATGGAAACCGCTCCTGCTTCAGAGAATGCCGTAACGCGCAAACACGTCGGCCAGTTTGTCGCCGCGGCGCAGGTCGTGCAGGGTGCTGCGTTCACCTTTGACCTTTTCGAAGGCCAGCGCCAGCACCTGGTTTTCCACGGCACGCGGCACCACGACCACCCCGTCGGCGTCACCAAAGATGAGATCGCCACTTTCCACCGGCACGCCTGCACACTCGATGGGCACATCGAGCGCCATGATCTTGGCGCGGCCCTTGGAGTCGAGTGGCGCGATGCCGCCATGGAAAACCGGGAAACCCATGGCCATGATGGGCTTGATGTCGCGCACGCAGCCATCCATCAGAGCGCCGGCGGCACCACGCACGTGCGAGGCCGTCGAGAGCAACTCGCCCCAGGGCGCTACCCGATCGGGATTGGAACAAGCGAACACCGGGATTTCTCCTGGCTGCAGGCTGTCGATCAAACGGATCTCGTGCTCATAAGGGTTGGAGCCTGCCGGCACGTGGTAGACCTCCATGAAAGCTGCAGTACGCGCGCGGCCCACCATGACGCTGGCGGTATCGAGCGGGCGGATGCGCGCCGGCAACGCCTGCTTCATCATGCCACACTGGTCCAGACAGTCGGAGAGGACCGCAGAGAAAAGCACGGCGCGGATATCTTCCAGGCGGTAGGCCGGCGTGGTGCCGGCAACGGGGGCTGCAGTGGTCATGTCGGTGCTGCCTTCTGGTTGGCCCGGCGCTGCACGTGGATCAGCATCTGGGCGGTGGTCATGTCGGGCGGCACGTCGCGCGGCTTGCGGCCGGTGCCATCGAGAGTGGCGCGCACGGCCGCCTTGGCGTAAAGGTAGGGCGGCAGGGAGGGGTTGTCCTTCAGGTACAGGCGTGGCGGGATCTGCGTCCACTGGTTGGTACGCGGTTCGCCGTACCGCTCGTAATACAGGTGCATGGTGCGCCGCTGCGTCGATCCGAGCCGCAGCTTGCCGGCGTGGATGC
>JAYVRP010000313.1:0-6933 GCA_043776215.1 Rhodoferax sp.
CGTTGATGCGATATGACGATCTGCGGGCAGTTGGCGCGCTACCAGCCGAGTGGGGCGCCCGCCGTGCCACCCACCCCTCAGATGGCAGGCATCTGGTAGCCGGGTGTGGAGCGCGACAGCGCTTCTTCGTCAGGAGTCATCTCGGTGGCCACGCCTTCGAACAGCGGTGTCGACAGGTAGCGCTCGCCGGTGTCGGGAAGCATGCAACAGATGACCGAGCCTTCGGGCGCGCGCTGCGCTACCTGAATGGCAACAGCCATCGAGGCCCCCCCGGAAATGCCGGTGAAGATCCCTTCCTCCAGCGCGAGCCGACGAGACCAAGCAATCGCATCGGGGCCGGTCACCGGGATCAGTTCGTCGTAATAGTGCCGGTCCACCGACTCCTGGAGCACGTAGGGAATGAAGTCCGGCGTCCATCCCTGGATCGGGTGCGGCGTGAAGGCGGAATGGCTACCGGCCGGGGAATGATCGGCGTCCCGGCTCTGTACGACGCCGCTGGCCAGCAACGGGGCGATCGACGGCTCGCTGAGGATGATCTTCGTGTCAGGGCGTTCTTTGCGCAACACGCGGCCGACACCCGTGACGGTACCGCCCGTGCCGTAACCGGTGACCCAATAGTCCAGTCGTTCGCCGGCGAAGTCGGCCATCAGCTCTCGCGCTGTGGTGTTCTCGTGGACCTTCGCGTTGTCTTCGCTCTCGAACTGGCGCGCCAGGAACCACCCGTTGGCTTCGGCGAGTTCCTTGGCCTTCTGGTACATGCCAAAGCCCTTGGCAGTGCGTGGCGTCAGAACCACCTTCGCGCCGAGAAAACGCATCAGACGACGGCGCTCCACGGAAAACGAATCCGCCATGGTCACAACCAGCGGGTAGCCCTTGGCCGCACACACCATCGCCAGTCCGATCCCCGTGTTTCCGCTGGTGGCCTCGACCACCGTCTGACCGGGCTTCAAGTCGCCGCGACGCTCGGCCTCTTCGATGATGCTGATCGCCAGGCGGTCCTTGATCGAGGATGCCGGGTTGAAAAATTCGGCCTTCACATATATCCGCACATGCTTCGGCGCGATGTTATTGAGGCGGATACAAGGCGTGTTGCCGATGGTATCGACGACGCTGTCATAGAGGCGTCCGCGGCCGTCGGTTTGGCGTGAGGCTGGCAAGGTCATAGTAAGGGCTCCAGAAGCTGTATGAATGAAAGATGAACACCGAGCGCGCCGAGCCTGAGAACCCACTTCGCGCGTAACGTTCGACGCAATGATGTTTCTTAGCCTACAGAGCAGCCTCTCGGCTGTCAATCCAATTCCACGGGCCAGGCGTTCGCATCCCACTCTGGTACACCAGTCCATATCGGGAACTGTTCTCGCCGACACAAGTACAACCCGTTGATTCGAAACGTCCTCTGCGTGTGCCAGATCGACACGGTTCTCCACTATTTTTTGAGAACAGAGAGCAGAACGGAATCGAAACGGCCCGAGCTGCGGCTGTTATCGGGGATCACGATGGCGACGTGGCACACGCAGAACCGGCCGGAACCCCGCGTGGCGCGGGAAAAGCCCAGAAACGACAAAGCCAACCGATAAAAGTTGGCTTTGAATTCTGGTGGTGGAGTTCGAGTCGGATACAAACTCGTTCTCACAACGGGTGAGTGCTGCTGCGGATTGAAGCGGGATTGTGCGGAAACGTCCCTTTCGCCTAATGAAATCGGGACTTGGGGGCCACCAGCGTCATCCGAGCGTTGCAACCATCTCGATCTTGGGAGCAATCGAGCGCACGACCTTTTGAAAACCGTGCCCCGGGTTGGACTGCCGACTCGAGACGATAAGCCCCATCTTCTCCAGCATTCCGACGTCCTTGGTAACAGCGGATCGATTGCGATGCAAACGACTGGTCAGCTCCTTGATCGTCTGGGGCTCGCGCATGACCTCGCTCATCAGACGCCGACGCGCTTCCGACAAGACCGTAAACATGCGCTGGGGGTCTTCAAATGACAGCGTCACCTTGCCGGCGAAAGCCTGGGCTTGATCGGCTTTGCGGGCCGCGTCCTTCGCGCGCCCGAAAAACTCGTCCGCACCATCTGTGCTAATGACGAATATGTTCATGTCCCGAGGGGAGCATTCAACATCTCGAACGTGGCCGGGGTATCAATTCGGAGCTTGAACGACTCCAAAACTTCCGATTCGGTATCGACCCAAACCTTCAACCACCGAGTGGTTTCCTTCAACGGAAGCTGGCCCAGCAGCAAAATGAACGACATTCCGAGCGCGCTCGGTTCGGTTGCAGCATTTTGGCCCTCACCCCGTTCAAGCGATTGCCCCTGATTCGTGGCGCCTGCCAATGACTCGGAGTCCACCTCGATCGCAGCCAACGGCTTCTCATCTTCGTTGTTGCAAATCCGCACGTTCAAAGTCTTGAATGGCTGGACCTTTGGTGTCCAGACATTTACCCACACGGCAAGCCTCGGCAGGACAGTGGGCAGGCTTGGGACAACCAGCGAGCCGGTGTAGACACCCATGAATGACGGCTTATTACCGACTTCCTGCCTGATATCGTCACACCAAATTGCGTGAACCCAACGGTGCTCGGTGAGCTTCATTTCTTGGCGTTTTCGGCCGCCTCACGCAGGGCCGATACAAGTTGATCAAGGGTCACACCCAGTGCGGCAGCCATTTGCTGCGCCTGGAAGACACCGGGTTCATGCCGACCAGACTCATAGCGAGAAACATGGGGTTGTTCCAAGCCACATTTCTGCGCCAGTTCCTTTTGAGACAACCCCGCTCGGAGACGAAGGGTGGCGAGTGTCGCGGGGCCCTTATAAACCGTGTCGGCCACCCAAGCACCAGCTGCGGCGACCTTAGCTTTGGTTGCTGCGTCCTGCTGATCAATGTAGTCGTCAATTGCGAATTCCTTCTCCGCGCCAGAAACGGGATGGTCGTCCGACCGCAGGTCGTAGACCTGCAATGGCTTGGGATTGAACGGTACTACTTCACTCAATCCCGTATGTCCGCTGAAGACTCTCGGTGATCCGTTTCCGGATCGGATGATCTTTGTCGTCATAGTCAAAGTGCTCCCGTTCGACAATTGCCATTACTACAAATCGCGCTTCTTGTGGCAAGTACAGATAGATCACTCGATACCTGAGGCCCAAACTCTCCAGATCCCAAAACTTCAGTCACCAGAGATCTTTGCCTGTCTTCCATTCACGCAACCATTTGCTGACAGAGAACTCGGCTGACTGCTGCGCGCCATGACCGTGGTCCAGCAACTTTTCCGCAATCCGCGCGTCAGCCTTCAACTGGCGAAGCAACGCTAACAACTTCGCATGTGCATCAGGATTTGCCGATTTGATCGCGGCAAGGTCCGCCCTCACGTCGTTGTGGTAGCTGAGAGGGGCAGTGTATACCAAGTTTGATATTTCAAGTTGTGGCGCTCGTCAATTTACCTTCTCCGCCTCCAATTGAGCGCGCCAATCACTTTACAGCAAACCAATCGTACACTGTCAATTTATCCAGCATAGACGCTTCAAGGCTGAGGTAGGCCTTCGCCCAACCGCACGATCAAGACTGCCCAGAGCAAGCGAAACCGCCGACCGCTTAGTCTCACCACCAGTTCCAATTTGCCTCGTGCTTGTGCCAGTCCTGGAACACCGGGTCAAACCCGGGATCGGAAATCCAGCGACGCAGCGCACGGTCGTTGAGGGTACGAATCCGGTGATCCGACACCTTTCGGTACCAGCGCGGCGCTGCGCCGCTCATGGTGACCTCCTTGTCCGAATGAAAAAGGGCGATTGCCTTGCGCCCCGCCTTTGAATGGGGATCGAGTTCCACCCAGGTCCTGCGGGGGAGGTCAATCCTCCAGTCGCGCAGCACCCAGCGGTACTCGTGCCGCTCCTGCTGGCGGCGAAATGTACGTGCCATGACTCAGCTCCAGTTGTTGGTAACTACGTCACAGGCACCTCCACTTCAGGTTTGATATTCAAAAACCAACAACGCATCGCCGACCGGTTTCGATGACCGGACCCGCCCAGGACCTGCCATGGCGACCAAGAGGCAGTACATCACCGTGCGCTACGTGAAAGCGCCCGCAGGCGCCCGGGTCAAGCCCTTTCGGCCGCGTTTTGATCAGGCCGATGCAGCGCCGGGAAAGTGTCGGCCACTCGTGCCGCTTGGCGCAGCGAATCGAGTTCGGACAAGACCGCCGCGTACATGTCAGCGCGGTCAAACTCGACTTCGCACCCGGTCCCGCATTCCCAAAGCATGTCGTGATACGGTGTCCTCGTGTCCATGTTGGCGACGGCATAGTCCAACCAGGTGGTGAAACCATCGGGTGCCGGGGGCATGCGTCTTGACGTCGATGTGTCGGTCATTGTTTGCACTCCTCAATCGATCACGATGGCCGCCAACCTGCAGTTCCCATACATCTTTTGTATGGAGACCTCTGATGACGACCAGGATCTGCGCCTGCTGCGGCCAGCCATTCGAGCCACGCCCCCAAGTTAAGGACCAAACGTACTGTTCGGCACCAGCCTGCCAACGTTCACGACGCCAAGCTTGGCAGCGGAAAAAGCTTCGGTGGACACTGGCGAGCAACATATCGGGGCCGACGGCAAACCCGACGAAGACCACGAGCCGATCCACATGCTGAACCTGCGAATCAGTTCGGCGATGGCTGCTGATGTATCGATGGATTGTTCGTTGCCCGGCGCCACGACTGACGCAGCAATCTTCACCTTCTCAGAGATTAGCGCGGCGGTGATCGGCCCCTTATCCTTCTCGGCCACCAACAAGCTTTGGGCGATGCTGACGGTGGTTGCCGTCTCGGTGCTGAACTCTGGCATTCGGTTTCTCTATTCGCGGTCTATGTCTTCTTGGTGGTGGCCTCGCCTTGGCTGTCAAGCCCCGCGATAAGCCCGTAATAGTGCTGGAAGGGCTCGGTCGATAACCGAGACCACGCAAGGACTCGAGCATCGCCATGGCGCGCGGCGGCGCGCTCCTTGTCTTGGACTTCATCGCCAATAGCCTTTCCCTGGCCAGAATTCGAATCCCAGTTCAGTCAGCTTTTCGACAAGCGTGCGAGAGGCGCGGTCGGGAGTCTCTGAGATGTAGACCCATATCCTTCTCAAGGCGCCCTCGCCGTATTCCTCGACGTCGACGCCAGCCGCTCGCGCCTCGTCCAGGAGCACTTCGAGTGCCAGGGGCTCGGAGGCCTTCAGTCGTTCAAGCGGTGGGGTCGCCTACGCGGCTGGCTCGGCCTGCTCCGAATTGGAGTTCAAAGCCGTTGGCGCATCGCCATTGTCCTCGTGTTCAAAGCCTTGCGGGGTCGCCGCGGTCGATGTGGATCTGGACAGCGCTCTCGACGCCCGCCACGACGGCCATTCTGAGGAACCGACTCAGAGGGGGATTGTTTTGGACGGTCATGACCGTCACGGGCGTGCCTCGTCTCGGAGCGCCCGAGCGGCGGTCTTTGGGCTTGGCCAAAGGTTTCGTCTGGCCCCAGGTGCAAGGCGCCGACCGTGGCGGGACAGCGTAGTCGTCTCTACGGCCATTGTGGCCCTGTTGAGTTTGAATTGTTACAAATTCTACAGATGTCACATTCGAAGAATGGGCTAGTTTTCCTCGTCCTCCGGTTAGTGCGCGCCCAGCACCGGTGACACAGATCGTAATGGCCTGATATTGGCGACAGTGACAATCTGGGTACGACCGCCTGCCATTGGAATTCCAATTCACTGTGCTATAGTGTATTTGCTGTGTAACACATTGGGTGAGTGCAATGAATGAGGCTACTTTTACCTTCCGGGTTGAAGAAGAGTTGAAGGAAAGTTTTGCAACGGCTGCGAAGGCCCGCGATAGAACTGGTGCCCAACTCTTGCGTGACTTCATGCGCGACTTCGTCAAAAAGCAGCAAGAGGCCGCTGAGCATGATGTCTGGTTTCGTCGTCAGGTGCAGCTCGGGTTAAATTCTGCGAACGTAGGCAACTTGGTGTCCGCAGAAGATGTTGAGGCAGAGTTCGCCAAGCGCCGAGATCAAACGGGGCGAAAGCTTGAAGCCAAATCGTGAGGCTTTTCTGGACACCTGAAGCGCTTGATGACCGCCGTGCGATCTATGACTACATCGAGGCAGACAATTCCAGGGCAGCGCTGACGCTGGATGAGCTATTTTCTGAAAAGGTCCGGCATTTGCTTGACCATCCCGGACTCGGTCGGGTCGGTCGAATCACTGGGACGCGAGAGTTGGTGGTTCACAAAAACTACATTCTGATTTACGACACGACGGAGGACCAGGTACGCGTCTTGCGCGTGCTCCACGCTGCAAGGCAATGGCCGCCCGCTGATCATTGAGGTAAGTCGATTTCTCGATGTGAAACGGACAACTTCCGCAACACCCGGACAAACACCCGCAGCAGTACTCACCTGTTGTGAGACAGAGTTTGAACCCAGGTCCGCACTGCACCACCAGAATTTTTTGAAGCCCGTCCATTGCGATGGGCTTTTGTGTTTCTGGGGTTCAAGTGGTGGCTGCGAGCAGGTGATTGGCCGGGGGTTGCGCCGAGTCTCATACGATATGGAGGGGGGCCTGTACGTACCCGAGTACGTCAATGTTTTTGGCGTGCCCCTTTCAATCGCGCTGCAGCCCGGCGAGGGTGGTACTGAGCATGAGCACTAATCTTGATGGGCTGACACCATGAGCTTCTCGCCCACCATCACGCCGGGCACGCCGCTCACCACATAGCGCCACACGCGGTCGGCCTCGATGCGCTTCACATTGCCGGGCTTGTTTTTGTAATACTTGTCGCGCTGCATCACCTGCAGGCCGGCCTCTTTGGTGGTGCGCGCATTCAGGCAATACAGCACGCACAGCGAGGCATCGATCTGCCACACGTGGTTGGGGTGCAGGCTGCGCAGCTCCACCGCCGGGGCGGCCTGCAGCAGCTGGTCGGGG
>JAYVRP010000314.1:0-6921 GCA_043776215.1 Rhodoferax sp.
ACGCCGCCATCGACCGATTTCGCAGTGTCATGAAAGAACTGGCGCGGGCTGACCCAGGGCGCAGCTTCTCGCGCGACGAGATGAACGAGCGGTGAGCGACCCCATCGATCCCGGTGCCGTGTTCTTCATTGACACGAATGTATTTGTCTACGCGCTGCTTTCCAGCGAGCCCCTCAAGAAGCAGCGTGCGTTGCACCTCGTGGAGCACGCGCTGGGCACCGGGATGGGTTGCATCAGTTACCAGGTCATCCAGGAGTTCGCCAACGTCGCCTTGCGCAAATTTGCGCAGCGCTTCACCGCGCAGCAGTGCAAACAATTCATCGACGCAGCGATGCAACCGCTCAACCGCGTGGCGTCCAGTCCGGCCCTGATGGACACAGCGCTCGACCTGCAGGGCGAAACCGGCTACGGCCTCTACGACTGCCTGATTCTTGCCGCCGCGCTGGAATGCGAAGCCTCGGTGGTGTATTCCGAAGATTTGCAGCACCACCAGGTGCTGCGCGCAACGCTGCGCATCGTCAACCCGTTTCTGAACTCGGCCAACCAAAATCCAAGTTCCTGGGGCACCACCGCCCAGGTGACGTCGTGAATCGACGCGCAACGACCATGCACCGATGATGTCCGTGCTCGCCATCTGCATCGGCGCCAGTCTGGGCGCGATGGCCCGCTGGGGTCTGGGCCTGTGGCTCAACCCCGGCGCCATGATTCCGTATGGCACGCTGGCGGCCAATCTGATCGGCGGGTACCTGGTGGGGCTGTGTGTCGCGGTTTTCCAGGCGCTTCCCCAGCTTGATCCGGTGTGGCGCCTCGCTCTGGTGACCGGTTTTCTGGGCGCACTCACCACGTTTTCCAGCTTCTCTGCCGAAGTCGTGGGCATGCTGGGCCAGCAGCGTTACGCGCTCGCACTGGGCACGGCCACACTGCATCTGTTCGGCTCGCTGCTGCTCACGGCAGCGGGCATCCGCACCGCGGTTTTCCTGCTTACCAAATGACAAGACCCAACATCATCTTCATTGTGGCCGACGACCTCGGTTTCGCCGACCTGGGCTGTTATGGCGGGCGCGACGCCACGTTCGGCGCCGTGTCGCCCGTGCTCGACGCGCTTGCTGGCGGCGGCATCAAATTCACGCAGGGGTACAGCAACTCGCCGGTGTGTTCACCCACCCGTTTTGCGCTGATGACCGCGCGTTACCAGTACCGTCTGCGCGGCGCGGCCGAGGAGCCCATCAACAGCAAGAGCCGGGGCAGCACGACCCTCGGTCTGCCACCCGACATTCCAACCCTGCCTTCCCTGCTTCGCGCCAGCGCTTACCGCACCGCCCTGATTGGCAAGTGGCACCTAGGCTACCCGCCGGCATTCGGGCCACTACGTTCCGGCTACGAGGAGTTTTTCGGCCCGATGGCGGGCGGCGTGGACTATTTCACGCACTGCGCCTCGACGGGCGCGCACGACTTGTTGGTGGGCGAGGAAGAGCAGCCCGAGGAAGGATACCTGACCGACATGATCTCGCAGCGGTCCGTGGCGTACGTGAAAAAAAGGGCCGAGGAAGCACGAAGCGGCACGCCTTTTTTCCTGAGCATGCATTACACCGCACCACACTGGCCCTGGGAAACACGCGACGACCGCGCGCTGGCGGAAACCTTGCGCGACGGCATCATGCACCTGCATGGCGGCAATATCCACACGTACCAGCGCATGGTCCACCACATGGACGAGGGCATCGGGCAAGTCGTGGACGCCCTGCGCACCGAGGGCCTGCTCGACAACACGCTGATCGTGTTCACCAGCGACAACGGTGGCGAGCGTTTCTCCGACAACTGGCCTCTGGTGGGGGGGAAGATGGACCTCACTGAGGGCGGCATCCGGGTGCCCTGGATCGCACACTGGCCAGCGGTGATCACAGCGGGGGGGGTCAGCACCCAACAATGCATGACGATGGACTGGTCTGCCACGCTGCTCGACGTGGCCGGCGTGTCCGCCGACCCCGCCTACCCGCTGGACGGCATCTCGTTGCGCCCCGTGTTGCAGGACGCCCGCCAGACCTTCGAGCGCCCACTGCATTGGCGCATGAACCACCGTGGACAGCGCGCGCTGCGCCTGGGCGACTGGAAATACCTGCGGGTAGACGGCCACGACTACCTGTTCAATATCCCATCCGATGAACGCGAACGCGCCAACCTGGCGCACCGCGAACCGGACCGTCTGCAGACCATGCGCGAAGCCTGGGAAACCTGGAACGCCTCGATGCCACCGATCCCCGCAGATGCAACGGTCAGCCTGGGTTACTCCGCCAAAGACATGCCCCAGCGCTGAGCGCTTGTGAAGCTTTCTACTGCGCCGGGTTATTTGCCGCCCAGTTTCTGCTTGACGTCCAGGCCCACCTTCTTGTTGACGAACTGGGTCGTCACCACCTTGCCCAGGTCCACGTCCCCGGGCTTGTACAAGCCGGCCCTGACCATCTTGTCGTAGAAGTCTTTCACGCGCGCGGCGTTCATCGCGCCAATGCCGTTTTGCAGCGCCTCGCCGCTGTCCACCACACCGAGCTTCTTCATGAGCTCGATCCCGGCGGAGATATTCGCTTCGCTGTTTTCCGGGTTGAGCTTTTTGATCATGTCATTGGCGGCCTTGTTGTTGCCATACAGGTAGTTGTACCAACCGATCATCGAGGCATCGACAAATTTCTGCACCAAGGCAGGCTTGTCGCGCACCAGATCGGCGCGCGTTTCGATGGTGGTACTGTAGGTGCTGAAACCATTGTCGGCCAGCAGGTGCACCACCGGGTCGAAGCCTGCCTGCGCCTTGATGCTCACCGGCTCGCTGATGCTGTAGCCCTGCTGCGCCGACTTCTTGTCGGCCAGGAACGGACCGACGTTGTACACATAGGGCTTGAGTTGGTCGTCCTTGAAGCCATGTTCGGCTTTCATCCATTGCCAGAAGCTGAACTGGCCATCCTTGCTGATGAAAATGGTGGGGGATTTCGTGAGGTCGCTGAACTTGTCATACCCCTGACCCGGGTGCGCGAAGATGGCCTGAGGGTCTTTCTGGAAGACTGCGGCCACCACGACCGTCGGTACGCCATTCTTGACATTGTCGAAACTCTGCAACAGATTGCCGGCCATCAGGAAATCGATCTTGCCCGCTGGCAGCATCGGCCGGTTGTTCACCTGCGGCCCGCCCTGCTGGATGTCAACTTCCAGGCCCATGCGCTTGTAGGTGCCGTCTACCAGCGCCTGGTAGAAGCCGCCATGGCCAGGTTGTGCTTTCCAGTTCGTGGCAAACACGACCTTGTCCTGCGCAAGGCTGGCGGCGACAACACCCATCAGGCCGGCTGCGGCAAGGGTGCGAAGAATGAACTGTGGTTTCATGGAAGATCTCCTCAGGTTGAGTCACGGGGGGGGGGATTGCGGCGTGGGATTCAGGGTCGACCAAGGCAAACTGCTGACCTCTTGCAAGAGCCGCGCCAACTGCAGACCCGCTGCGTCGATCACGGCACGCCCTTTTTCTGCAGTCGCCGCAGCAGCATTTCCGGCCGCGCCAAACGGGTTGTAGTCCTGCACCTGCCAACCCAGTTTGGCCGAGCTTCCATTGCCAAGAACCGGATAACGGGCAGCACGTTCCTCGGCACTGGTGTGAAAGTGCTGCGACTGCGCCATGTCCACATACTGTGCACGCGCCGCCAGCATCATGGATGTCTCCATGTCGCCGCCATGAATTCCAAACCGGTGTTCCTCCGGCGGAAACAGCCCCAGAACCGCATCACCCAGCGGCAGGGTGAACCAGTTGCTCGAAAAGACGATCAGGTCGTGCGCGGTGCGGAGGTCGCGCGCCACGATGTCCATCACACTGATCTGCCCGCCGTGGCTGTTGAACAGCACCAGTTTGCGGATGCCGGCGCGCGCAACGCAGGCGCCCAGCTCCATCCAGACGGCCATCAGGGTCTGCGCGGAAAGCGTGAGCGTGCCCGGAAAGCGAATGTGTTCATTGCTCTTGCCCACCTGCTGGGTGGGCAAGAAAAGCACCGGCAGCGCGGCCGGCAGGTGCGGCAGCGAGGCTGCAACCACGCTGTCCACCAGCGTGGTGTCCACACTCACCGGAAGGTGCGGGCCATGCTGCTCGATGGCAGCCACCGGCAGCACGGCCACCGCCCGTTCGATACCGGCGCTGGCCGCCAATTGCGAGAAGTTGCGTGTTGTCAGGTCGGCCCAGAAGCGCGAGGGGAGTTGCATCGGCGCATCTTAACCGCGCCGACTGCGCCATGCATTACGCCGCCTGCAAGGCCGGCTTGACCACCGGTACCGGTTTGGGGAGCGCGCCGAAGCCGACCTCGCCTGACAGTTGCCCACCCTCTTCCACCACCAATCGCCCGTAGCGGATTTTGCCGGTGACCCTGCCAGTGGCGTAGATCACGAGCTTCTGACGCACCGTGAGTGTGCCGTCGAACTGGCCATGGATCTCGGCGACGTCGATCTCCGCCGAGCCCATGAACGCACCGCTCTCCGCGATCTGCATCAACCGCGAATCCATCGTCGCCTCCACCGTGCCCTCGACCACCAGCGTGTCGCAATCCGTGATCTCCACACCCTTGAGCTTGATGTTCGGGCCGACGATGAGTTTGCTGCCGCCTGCGGGTTGCAGCTCGACAGCGGGTGCTGCAGGGACCGCCCCGGGGGCTGGCGACTGACCAGGGGACGCAGCATCCAACGGATGCACACCGGCCGGGGCGTGAGGCTGGCGAGGCGGCGACGGCACGATGTGCCGCTGGCCGTTCGCTTCGACCTCGCGTTTGCCAAAGAACGGTGATTGCATTGCCATGGAGCCCCCTTGTCATGAAAAGCCCATGCTAGGCACAAGGCGGCGGCACGTCGCCACCGTAAATGCAAGTTGCGTAACGAAAAAGCCGGTGTCACGTCGGCGCGAATCAGGAAGCCGAACCGCGCCGTTGGGCGGGCGGCCAAAGCTGCCTCAGGGAGCGGGAACCAGGCTGGACCATTCCTGGGTCTTGAACCAGTAGGTATGGCGCTCTTTCAGGAACGTCTGGTTCTTCGCAATCCACTCGTTGAAGTACTTGACCGTCGCCGGGTTTCCTTTCTTGAGCCCCATTCCTTCGAAGCCACCCTCGAACAGCTCGCTGTTGGCCTTGAACAACTTGTCAGGGTTCTGGATCACCTTGAACGATGGCAGGGGTTCGCTGCCAATCCAAGCGTGCGCATTGCCGTTGATTACTTCCTGGTACCCCACACCCTGGTCGTCAAATTGGCGCAGCGTCGCCTTGGGAAATGTCTTCTCGATGTACTGACAAGGTGTGGAACCACGGCGGCAGGCAAACGTGACACTCGTGCTGTTGTAGTCATCCGGCCATTTCAATTTCGACGCCAGTTGCTTGTTGGCCGACACACCGAGGCCCGAATTCGAATACGCATCGGTGAAGTCAATCTGCTCCTTGCGTTGAGGGGTGACCGTCATGCCACCGATGATCACGTCGAACTTGCCGGCAATCAATGATGGAATGATGGCGTCCCAGGCCGTCGGCTGAAGGTCCAATGCCACTCCCATGTCCTTGGCGAACCGGTTCGCGACATCGATCTCGAAGCCGACAAAACCACCTTGCTTGTCCCGCATCGCCCACGGAACAAAGGTGGCGAACCCGACACGCAGGTTGCCGCGTTTCTTGACCGTGTCGACCATGTTGTCCTGGGCGATCGACGCCTGTGACCCGACAAGGCTCGCCAGCGCCAGCGCGATCACCCCAAAAGTATGTGCAAACAGCTTCATCGTTCATTCTCCAATCATGTTTTTCAAAGCTCGAATTTGTCGCCAGCGCCGCAGTACCGCAATGCGTGTTTACCCTCACGCAGGTGGTGGTCCGCCGGTCCCCTTTGCGAATGACAACCAGCGTGAAACATGCCGTGAGTCACGACGGCAACCGGCACGGCTCAGGGCATTGCGGCGAACCTGGCCAGCGAGGCCAGGGTGCGATCATTCTCTTGCGGCAGACCGATCGTCATGCGGACATAGGTTTCAAACCCCGGGTCGCGCCATTCGCGCACAAACACGCCTTGCTCAGCCAGGGCTGTGATCAGAGGCACCGAATTGACACCGTAGTCGAACGACAAAAAATTCGCGCGTGATGGCAGGGTGGGATAGCCCATGCCAGCGAGTTGCGCCGCGACCCGGCCTCGTTCAACAATGGTGCGGGCCATGCAAGACCGGGCGTAAGCCTCGTCGGCCAATGCCGCCTGCGCCGCAACAACCGACAGGCTGCTGAGATTGAAATTGAGCTTCACCCGCACCAGGCCGTCAGCCAGCGCTGCAGAGCTTGCCAATCCGTACCCGATGCGCAATCCGGCCAGGGCATAGGCCTTGGACAGGGTGCGGGTGGACAGCCACGGGCCACGCCGCCTGGCAAGCGCGCCCAATGCCCCGGCGCCGCCTTCGGCTGCGTCGAATTCGTAGTAGGCCTCATCCATCACCAGCAAGACATCGTCTGGCACACCCAGCACCAGCGCATCGAGTTCTTCCGCGGCCAAGGGGGCGCCGCTGGGGTTGTTGGGCGTGCATGCGTACACCACCTTGGTGCTGGCATCCATCGCGCGCAAGATTCCCTCCACGTCGTTGCGCCCGTCCGCCAGGTTGCGCACCAGGCGAGCCTCGGCTCCCATCATCGTGGCCCCGAGTCGGTAACGCGGAAACGAGGGCGTTGGCATGACCGCACTGTCGCCGGGCCCCAGGGCCATCAGCGAGACCAGCCCCAGGATCTCGTCCGAGCCATTGCCTATGACGATGTTGCCCGCCGCAATACCGGTTCGCGCGGACAGGGTCGCAGCCAGGTCGTCGGGCCGAGGGTCTCCATAACGATTCACTCCCGACGCAGCCTTGCAGATTGCCTCAACAACCCGCGGCGAAGGCGGAAAGGGACACTC
>JAYVRP010000315.1:0-2140 GCA_043776215.1 Rhodoferax sp.
CATCAGCCCCAATGCCACCATCCGCAAACATTTCCCAGGCTCATACCTCATTGGAATCTCAGGACAGGCTCCAGGCTCACACCTCGTTGGACAAGACTCACTTCAAACGGGTAGCCTTTGACTTTGAACGTGTCGCGGCGCCTGGAGGGCCGCCTTCACCATGCTTCGAATCCGGCCGCCTGACCCCAGGTCACGTCCGCATCGTCAGACGGGTTTTCTGGCGTGACTTGCAAGCGCGCCCTGCACCTGCGGCAATGCGCATTCAACCCAGCTGACTGCGCGTCCAGCGCACGATATCTGCCGCACCCATGGCGCCGCTCTGGCGCGCGATTTCGCGGCCACCCTTGAACAGGGCCATGGTCGGAATGCTGCGAATGTTGAAACGCGCACCGAGGTTTTGGTCCGCTTCGGTGTCCACCTTGGCAAGGCGAACCTGGGGCTCCAATTGCCCGGCCGCCTGCTCGAAGGCCGGGGCCATCTGGCGGCAGGGCCCGCACCACGGGGCCCAGAAATCCACCAGCACCGGGATATCACTGCGCCCGATGTGGCGCTCGAAAGCGGCCTCGTCCAAGGCCACGGAATGGGCGGTGAACAAGGGTTGGTGGCATTTTCCGCAGTCGGGCTCGTTGTCGAGGTCATCCACGGCAACCCGGTTGGTCGTGTGGCAGTGCGGGCAGACGATGTGTTGTGTCGCTGTCATGGTGGGTTCCCGTGGTGGCACCGGCTCCCGGGCGGGAGCAGCCATGCCCTGATGTTGTCAGGGTCGGGGCGATTCGCCGCGCTTCAAGAACCCGGCCTTGCGCGGGCGCAAACTCAGGTCACCTTGTCCAGGCACCAGGACATGACCAACAGCAGCACAATGGCCGCCGCCACCGCCGGCATGATGGCACCCAAGCCCCAGTGCGCACCCAGCAAACCCAGGCTGGCGGGCCCCACGGCACCCCCCACATACGCCAAGGCCACCTGCCGCCCCACCACCTTGCGGGCGATTGCGGCGTCGAATCGGCGCGCGGTTTCGTGCATCAGCGAGGGGTAGATCGGCGCGGCGCCCAGGCCCAGCAACATCAGGCCGGCCAGGGAAACCGGGCCCGGCAGGCCCGGCACCGAAAAGACCAACGCACCCACCAGGGCGATGAGCAAACCGGTCCGCACCAGCAGGCGATTACCCACCCGCGCCGCCACCAAGCCGACGGCAAACCGCCCGCCCATGATGGCCCCCCGAACAGGCACGATACCCACAGCCCGGCGGTCGGTGCGTCATGGCCACGCCCCTCCACCAGAATGCTGGCAGCCCACAATCCCGTGCCGATTTCGATCGTGGCGTACACCAGGTAGAGCGAGGGCGCCAGCCACAGTGCCCAGGGAGGGACCACCTTCGCGCGGGCGCCAGCGATGCGCCGCGCCGGATGGTCCGGCACCGGCACTGCCACCGGTTCCCGCTGCCACAGGCGCAAGGTCAGCAGGAACACCAGTGCCAGAGCCAGTTGCACGCTGGCAATCGTCCGGTAGCCCGATTGCCAGCCGCCGGCGCTCACCAGGGCCGCGCCCATCACGACCGGGCCAATCGTCGCACCCACGCCCCAGCAGCCGTGCAGCCAGTTCATGTGGCGCGACGAATAGTGTTCGGCCACGAAATGGTTCAGGCCGGCGTCCACCGAACCCGCCCCGAGGCCCAGCGGCACCGCCCACACGAGCACCCAGGCCATCGAGGGCGCCAGGGCGAAACCCAGCAGTCCGGCACCGGTCAGCAAGCCGCTGAGGAGCACCACCAGCCCGGTCCCGAGACGCTGCAACACCACGCCGCTGGCCAGACTCGACGCCGCGGAACAGACCGTCAGCACCAGCGTGACCAGCCCGGCCGCCTCCAGTGCCTGCCCCAGGCTGACCCGCATCGATGGCCAGGCGACACCCAGCACACTGTCGGGCAGGCCCAGGCTGATGAAAGCCAGGTAGATGATCGAGAGCAACGTGATGTGGGCCATGAGGGACTGGCAGCGCCGCGTTACACGAATTTGGCGATGATGGCGGCCACCACGCTGAGCACGACCGTGGTGGTGATGGGCAGGAATATCTCGCGCCCGAACACGCGGAAACGAAAATCCCCGGGAAGTTTCCCAAGGCCGATCTTGCCCAGCAACGG
>JAYVRP010000316.1:0-2139 GCA_043776215.1 Rhodoferax sp.
CCGGGCCGGGCCCAGGCCTTGCTGCATCCAGGCTGTTTCCACCAGCCCGGGGGCAATCGCGTTGACACGAATGTCCGGACCGAGTGCGCGCGCCAGGCCGACAGTCATCGCGTTGAGCGCGCCCTTGGAGGCCATGTACGCGATCGACGAACCCATGCCCAACATCGACGCAATGGACGAGACATTCACCACCGCTGCACCCGCGTTCTTGCGCAGCAGCGGAAGGAAGGCGCGCACCATCTGGTACGCGCCAACGACATTCACTGCGTACAGGCGCTGGAAGTCCGCGCCGTCGATCGCATCGAGGTCTTGCATGGCGGCAAATTTGGTGATGCCCGCGTTGTTCACCAGCACATCGGTGCGGCCCCAGCGTGCCAGCACCTGTGCCGCCATTTCACGGCAATCGGCATCCTGTGCCACATCGGCCCGCACGACCAGCACGTCGGCGCCCAGCGCGCGGCACGCGGATGCCACAGCCTCGGCCGGCTCCGGGGCCCTTGAATAGTTGACCACCACGTTCCAGCCGTGGCTGGCGAACAGGCGCGCCGTGGCGGCGCCAATTCCGGACGACGAACCGGTGACAACACATACTTTTTTGTCGGTCATGGGGGTTTTCCCAGAGTTGCGAATGTCGCGCGCAGCTCGCGCTTGAGCACCTTGCCAATCGCGCTGCGCGGCAATTCTTCGACCACGTGCAGGCTGCCCAGACGCTGGGTCTTGCCCAGCTGCTCGTTGGCCCAGAGCATCAACTCCCCTGCTGCGACGGCCGGCCCGGGTCGCAAAACCACAAAGGCTGCCGGCGTCTCGCCCCAGCGCTCGGACGGCACGCCCACCACCGCCACTTCGAGCACGGCCGGGTGGGCCCGCACGACGGCTTCCAGATCGCTCGGATAGACGTTGAATCCGCCGGAGATCAGCATGTCTTTCTTGCGGTCGAAAAGAATCAGGAAACCATCCGCGTCGAAGCGCCCGATGTCGCCGGTGCGGATGAATCGCTTGCCTTGCGGGTCGAACCACTCCGCCTCGCGGGTTTTTTCGGGTTGCGCGTGGTAACCGGTCATCATGCCGCCGGAATGCCCCACCACCTCGCCCGCCTCCCCGGGCGCCACCTCGACGCCGTTGTCGTCGATCAGGCGGATGTCATGCCCCGGTCCTGGCTGGCCCACGGTATGCAGCTTGTCGGGATGCTTGTGCGCCTCCAGCAGGCAGGTGCCGCCACCTTCGGTCATGCCATAGAACTCGACCAGTCCGCCGGGCCAGCGCTGGAGCACGTCGGCCTTCAAGGCCGCACCAAACGGTGCACTGGTGGAGAATTTCATCTTGAATGCGGAAAGGTTGAAGCGCTCGAAATCGGGATGCGACATCAATCGCTGGTATTGCACCGGTACCAGCATGGTGTGGGTCACGCCATGCTTCTGCGCCAGCTGCAGATAACCCAGCGCATCGAACTTCGGGCACAGAACCACCGTGCCACCGGCACTAAGAGTGGGGAAAAACACCACCAGCGTGGTATTGGAATACAAGGGAGTCGACAACAATGTGACTGTGTCAGTACTGTACCCATAGGTGGCGCCGCGGCGCACATGGCTCCAGCGCATGGCATGCGACTGCACGATGCCCTTGGGCGCACCTGTCGTGCCAGACGAATAGATGATGTTGAAGGGCCAGGCCGGCTGCGCCGCCACCGCCTGGGGCGCCCGGCCGGGAGGCGCCAGCCAGTCTTCCAGCATGCGCGGTGCGGCGCCCAGGGACAAGGCGATACGCGCCGCGTCGCCGGCCGGCACCGGCCCCATCGATTCTGCCCCCACCCCATCGACGAACACCCGCCGCGCCTGCGCGTCCTGCACCATGCGGCGCAGGCTGTCGGCGCCCGAGCCCGGGGCCAGCGGGGCCACCACGACGCCGGCGCGCAACGCGCCCAGAAACACCGCTGCATAGGAAATGGACATGCTGGCGCAGATGGCGATGGCATCACCGGGGCGCAATCCGTCGCGCTGCAGTGCACTGGCAATGCGGTCCATCAAGGTGTCAAGCGCGCCATAACCCAGCGCCTGGTCCGACTGAACCAGCGCGTGATGCAACGGAGCACGCCCGGCGTGATCCCGGATCAGATCGCTGATGGTGCCAAACTCGGAGTCG
>JAYVRP010000317.1:0-6908 GCA_043776215.1 Rhodoferax sp.
TTTTTTTGGCGTATGCCGCGAGCACTTCGATTTCGATGTCGGAGAAGAGTACTTGGGCAGGTAGTTCGGGACAGGTTCTTCCGAGGAGCGTCATCAGCATGATGCGCCAGCCGATGTCGAGCCGGATGGCGATGGCGCGCTCGAGCCGGGTGCCCTGCCTTGTTGTTTAGCAGCCACGGACTGCGTCATGGTGACGCGGATGCCGCAACTCATCCACCCAGCGATCCACAGGTTTTGCGACTATCGGTGTGCATAACCGGCAGGCGCCTGCGCCCACGTTCCAGCCGCCACACCAAGCCTGCCAGCAGTTCGGATAGCATTTGGGCATGCCCATCAACAACCAAACTCCCGACCCGCGCTTTCAACGCGTGCTTATTGCTGCGAGGGAGTTGGTAAGTCTCGATGTCGGTGCGCTCAGTTCCAATGCAGACTGGCCTGGCTTTGAAGCCGGTCTGCAACGCTTGCGCGACACACTGGCGGCTCTCGAAAAGGATGGCGCTGGCATAGGTGGCTCGATCAAGAAAAAACCGCTGGTGACGCCACGCAAGCCATGAACACGTCGTTGTGGCGATCGCGGCCCTTCATCGCGCAGCACTTCTCACCAATGACGCCCAAATGCTGACACTGGCGGCGAACGAACCGGGCAAGCCTGCGGTTCCGTTTTGGCAGCTTGCCCGACATTTGTTGTCGGCATAAGCGACGACGGACAGGCGCCCGGCACCATGACCTCTTGCACTCCCTCAGTACGCCTTGCCGTCAAGCCCGACTCCTCCACCCGGAAACAGGATTTTCAAGCGGCATGTTGTCGGGCCCACTTGGGCCGGCGCGCCCGCTCAAGGGCGGCAGGTCTGGGGCTTCTGGGGAACGTTGGGGGCCCGGCCGAACGCGCTGAGCAGCCGCAGTTCCGCCACCTGACCCCGAAAGGCGCCTGAACTTCGGGTACACCCGCGCGCTTCGTGGCCCCGCGCCGCGCTCGACCCGCGGCAGGCGCAGCCCTCCGAGGCGCTTGCAACTGAGCGCCAGGAGCTTGTCGTGGCCGCGATCGGCGCAACGCAGGCGCACAAAGCCGTACCGCGTGCCTCGGCGTGGCCGACGCGGGAAGACCGGCCGGCACGCGCGTGACGCGCGACCGAAAGCCTATTTCGCCCCAGCCGCGGACGGTGGCCGGCCGAGTGTGAAACCGCCGTCCACCACCATCAGCTGGCCGGTCATCAGGCACTGCGGGTCGAGCAACCAGGTGATCGCACTGGCGATGTGCTCCGGCGTGGCCACTTCGCCGAGCAGCGAACTGTCGGCAAACTGTGCCTTGACGCGCTCGTAGGCCACGTCACCCAGGCCCTCCTGCATCCAGCGGCCCTGGACCATGCCGGGCAACACCGCGTTTACCCGGATCACCGGCGCCAGCGTGCGCGCCAGCCCCAGCGTCAGCGCGTTGAGCGCAGCCTTCGACAAAACATAGGGGAACGAGCTGCCATTGCCGATCTGCCCGGCGACCGAGGACACATTGACGATGGCGCTGCCAGGGCCCATATGCCGGGCGACGGCACGCGCCATCTGGAACGGCCCGACAGCGTTGACACCGATGATGGCCTGGAAGTCCTCCGCCTGCACACCGTCCAGGTTGGACAGTGGCACAAATCTGGTGACCCCGGCACTGTTCACCAGCGCGTCGATCCGGCCCCAGCGCGCCATGGCCTGGCGCGCCAGGTCTTCACACACGCTGTCCT
Source organism: Rhodoferax sp. (assembly GCA_043776215.1). Classification (GTDB taxonomy): domain Bacteria; phylum Pseudomonadota; class Gammaproteobacteria; order Burkholderiales; family Burkholderiaceae_C; genus CAISIP01. The sequence goes on from JAYVRP010000317.1 coordinate 1,728, forward strand.
GGGCCACATCGCCCTGCACGGCTACGGCGTCGGCACCGGCCGCGACACAGTCGGCCATCACCGCCTGCGCCCGATCGGCGCTGCGGTGGTAGTTGACCAGCACCTGGTAGCCCCGGGCCGAGAGTTCGCGGGCGGTGGCGGCCCCGACGCCACTGGCAGCACCGGTGATGATGGCGACCTTGCGCCGGGTGCTCATTGGCGTCCCTTCGGGCGGCCGTGCGGCGCTCATGCCCCGGCCCCGTCGCCAGCTTCGGACTTGTAGTATTGGCGCACCACCGACTCGGCGATGACGGCGGGTTTGTCCTGTCCGTCGATCTCGATGGTCACCGCAAAGGTGAGCTGGATGCCACCGCTGATGTCCTCCAGCTTGCCCAGCAGGAAGCGCCCCCGCACCCTGCTGCCGGCGCGCACCGGGTGGGTGAAGCGCACCTTGTTCAGCCCGTAATTGATGCCCATCTCGCAAAACGGCAGCGTCAGATGGGCCTCGTAGAACTTGCCCAGCAGCGACAGCGTCAGGAAACCGTGCGCAATCGTGCCTCCGAACGGGGAGGACTTCGCCGCGCGTTCGGTGTCCACGTGGATCCACTGGAAAACTTCCGTGGCCTGCGCGAACTGGTCGATGCGCTGCTGCTGAATCTGCACCCAGTCGGTCAGGAACACCTCGCGTCCCAACTGGCTGCGCAGCTTGTCCAGGGTGCCGAGATCGGCGGAATAGGCCATCATCCAACTCCTCGAGAAGTGGCCAGGGCGGCCAGCAACTGCTCACGCAGGTCGCGCTTGACCAGTTTGCCATTGGCGTTGCGGGGCAGCGGTGTCAGCGAGAGCGTAAAGCTCTCGGGCACCTTGTAGTCCGACAGGCGAGCCGCACAGTATCCGGCCAGTTCCTGCGCCGTGGCACCTGCTTCCTTGAGCATCACGAAGGCGTGCACGCGTTCCCCCAGCACCGGGCAGGGCTTGGACACGACCGCGCATTCCTGGACCGAAGGATGGCCATACAGCACGTTCTCGACCTCGATGGTGTAGATTTTGTAACCGCCGCGGTTGATCATGTCCTTCATGCGGTCCACGACCTTCACATAACCGTGGGCGTCGATGGAACCGATATCGCCGGAATGCCAGAAGCCGCTGGTGAAGCTGGCCAGCGTGGCTTGCGGGTTGTCCCAATAACCGCGCACCACCATCGGCCCCCTGATCCAGATCTCGCCAAGGGTGTCGGGGGGCTGCTCACACCCCTGGGGGTCCATCACGCGCATCTCCACGCAGACCAGCGGGACACCCACCGTGTCGTTGTGGGCGCTGGTCTGCCCCGGGGGCATCAGGGTCGACGGCGAGGTGGTCTCGGTGGATCCGTAGCAGTTCATCAGGATCAGCGCCGGCAGCTTGGCCGCCAGTGTGGTGATCGTGGCCACCGGCATCGGGGCCCCGCCATAGGCACCGATGCGCCAGCGGGAGAGGTCGTGCCGGTCGAAGTCGCCCTGCAACAGGCACAGCTTGAGCATGGCCGGCACCATCAGCGAGTGGGTCATGCGCTCGCGCGCGGCCAGCGGCAGGAAGTCGGCCGCCCTGAAGGCCGGCATGATCACCAGCTTGCCGGCACAGCGCACCATGGTCGTGATCAAAGCCACCAGCCCGGTCACGTGGCTCAGGGGAACGGCGGCAATCGAACTGTCGGTGTGCGTCAGGCCCATCGCGATCTGGAAGTGCATCGACGAATGCACCACGCCCAGGTGCGTCAGCATCGCGCCCTTGGGCCGGCCCGTGGTGCCAGAGGTGTAGAGGATGGCCGTGGTGTCTTCCTCCTGAACCTGCGCCGCCTCGGGAACGGGGCCGTCAATTCGCAGGGCCGCAAAGGCCAGCGAGCCCGCGCACGGACCCCCCACCGAGACGCGTGTCTGCAGAGCCGGCACATCGGCCGCGGCCGGCAACACGGCACCGAGATCGGCCTCGTGCACCACCAGCGATGCCGCACAGTGCGACAACATGTAAGCCAGGCCGGGTGTCTGTTCACGGATGCTTATCGGCACGGCGATGGCGCCGATACGCACGGCCGCAAACAGCGTGACGACGAATTCGATCCGGTTGCCCAGCAACAGCGCGACCCGGTCGCCCGGGCGGATGCCGCAGGCCACCAGCCCGGCGGCGACACGGCCGGATTCGGCCAGCAGTTCCCGGTAGGTCAGCCGCTCGTCGGCGCATACCAGTGCGTCGCCATCGGGATTGCGCTGTACGGCCTCCAGCAGCATGGCATGCACGCTGGCCGGCCGGTCCCTGAAGCAGCGCACCACGCGGTCGCCGTAGTGAGCCTCGTGCCGCAGCGGTGGCCAGATGTCTTGCCATGTATTCATTGATGACCCTTCGCCCTGCGGGCTGCGGTGCTGAGCCCCTCCGGGCGGCCGTGCGGCGCTCATGCCTGATCCTTCATCGGGGTGACCACCGCGCTGCCGTCCATGAACTCGACGGCGCGCCGCGCGAACGCGGCACTGAGCCCCCCCACCTGCGCCGCGTTGGCGCTGGCCGCATTGCCACTCGCGGCCCGCGCGGCGATGCCCTCGAAGATCACCGCCATGCGGAACAGCGCAAAGGCGAAATGGAACGCCGTCACGCCATCGCGGCGCCCGCTGCATGCGTAGTAGTGCTGCAGGTACTCTGCCTCGGTCGGAATACCCAGCGCCGCCAGGTCGAGCCCGCGGATGCCACCGTATTCCGAGGGCAAGGTACGCCAGGCCATGCAGTTGAACGCGACGTCCGCCAGCGGATGCCCCAGGGTCGAGAGTTCCCAGTCGAGCACCCCGACCACGCGCGGCTCCGTCGGGTGGAACATCAGGTTGCCGAGGCGGAAGTCGCCGTGGCTGATGGTGGTCTCGGCCATAGCCAGGTAGATAGCGCGCCGCTGACCCGGCTCCATGCCCGGCAGCGCGCACTCCGCAAACACCCGCCCCGGCAGGCGCTCCATCAGGTAGAACGGCGTGCCGACGACGTCGCGCCCCGCATGGAACAGCACCATGCGCGGCACCGGCAAGGCGCTGGAGGCCAGCGCCTGCATGATCCGGTACTCGCGGTCCACGGCATGGGCCGATGGCAGCAGGCTGGCGGATGGCTGCTTGCGCAGCACCAGCGCGCGGTTGTCGAAACTGACGAAGTAGGTCGGCTTGGATTGGCCGCCGCCGATACGCTCGAGCCGCATCGACCCGCGCAGCTCCGGTAACTGCGTGCGCAGGAATTGCCCCAGGCGCGCAGGCGCGAAATCCAGCGCGGCCGCAACGGGCAAGGGTGCGCTCATCTGCGTGTTTCCCCGCACGTGCCACACAGCCGAAGCTCCAGTGTGACCGGGTCGATGTCCAGATCGAGCAGCAGCCAGATCGCGGCCTTCTGCCAGTGCAGGCCCGGGCGCAGCGTGGCGTACACCCCGCCCGCCAGTGCCTGTGGCAGCACGTACTTGAGCGCCCGCAGGCCCGGCAAGGCATATCGTTGGACTGTGCCGGGCACCACACGGTTGAGCATCACCTGCACGGCCGGCGCGTGCAGCGCGCGCTCCAGCAGCACATAGGCGGCGTCGTCCTGCGCCACCAGGGTCAGGTCGAGCACATCCCCCTTGTCGCCCGCGCGCCCGGCGGCGATGTCTCCAACTCTCATGGCAGGCTCCAGACGATCACGGGACGGACCAGGCCGGGCGCGATGAAACCATCCAGCACCTCGATGCGGTTGCGCCGCTCGCTGCGCACGCTGCAGCCCCCGGCCGGCCCGGACAGCGTCAGTGCGTAGATTTCGTCCTCGATCACCTGGGCCATCTCCTGATCGGCACACCGCGCCGATACGTGTACACGCAGTTCGGCGGGTGCGCCACCGGCCAGCGAACCCGCGCGCAGGACCGAATCGATGCCGACCAGATCGATCACCACATCCTCCTCGGCCCAGGCCGACAGGCGCAGGCGCAGCGTGTCGGCCGCCCGGCGCGCGCGGTCCAGGGCCCCGGTGCCGGCAAAACCGATCTCGCAGTCGGCGATAAAACCCGGCAGCTCCAGGAAACCCGCGACCTTGAGCGTGGGCGGCGGGCCGAGCGAACCCGCACCCGACATGCGCACCCGGTTGTGGCCCACCTGCTCGAAACGGATGCCGGTGAAATCGAGCACCAGATCCGGCGTGGCATAACGCGACGGGTCGTGCACCTCGTACAGCAGCTGCAGGGTGCAGGTGACCGCATCGAGCAGCGCTGGCGCACCGTCGAGCACGGTGATGTCGGCGCAGCCGTCGGCGTACACGTGGGCCAGCGGATACCCCAGGGCCGCGAAGTCCGCGGCCGACAAGCCCAATCCAGGCCGGGCGCCGCCAGCCGGATCGTAATTGCCACCGGTGAGTTGCCCGCCGCATTCGAGCAGATGCCCCACGGCGATCGCGCCGGCGAGTGCGGCCTCGCCCGGCACCAGGTGGCTGCGCGCGGCAGCGGCAAACAGGGCCGAATCGGCGACCCGACCGGTCACGACCACATCCGCCCCCTCGTCCAGCGCCTGCGCCAGCGCCGTGCTGCCCAGGTAGGCGTGGGCACCGATCAGGCGACCCCGCACCGGCCGCACCCACTGGACCTGCTCGCGCAGGTGCATCACGTCGTCGCCGTGGATCGCGGCAATGCGCCGTCCGGCCAGGCCGAGCTCGCGCGCCAGTTGTGCGATGGCGGCGCCCGCGGCGCGCGGGTTGGCCGCGCCCAGGTTGGACACGATCCGGCAGCCGGTGGCGGCGGCAGCCGGCAACAGCGGCGTCAGGCGGCGGCGCAGGCGCGGGTCATGCCCGGCCTGCGGGTTTTCCGCGCGCGCCTTGATCGCCGGCACCAGCGTGCGCTCGGCCAGGCACTCCAGGGCCACCGTGTCGACCTGCCCGGAGGCCGCCAATGCGACGGCCGGGTCGATCCGGTCGCCGGCGAAACCGGCTCCGGCGCCGATGCTGCAGACGGGTTGGCCACGGGCTTGCATGTGTTTCACAGCCCCATGTAGGACCGCTGCACATCGGGATCGCGCAGCAGGTCTTCGCCCCGGCCCGTCTTCAGGATGCCGCCGTGCTCGATGATGTAGCCGCGTTCGCACAGTCGCAAGGCGTTGCCCACGTTCTGCTCGACCAGCAGCACCGACAGGCCCTTGGCCCTGACCAGTGCGCTGACCATCTCGAACACCTTGTCCACCATGATCGGCG
>JAYVRP010000318.1:0-2139 GCA_043776215.1 Rhodoferax sp.
AACAGCCCAAGACCCAGCCGGCGCAACAGCGGTGCTCGGCGCGTCATGGCGCGGCTCCGATGCCCCGAGCATATACGGCATACACACGGTCCGCCTGTGTTTTAAGAGGATTGCCCTTGCCGCCGACCATGGACTGCATCACGAGGCCCTGTACCATGCCGACGAACAGCGTCGCGGCAGCCTCGCAATCGAGCCCCGCAGGCAGCTGTTTGCGCTGGGCTGCGGATTTCAACAAGCGCATCAACAAGCCACGATAGGCCTGCAAAAGGGCTGCCACCTCCTGCCTCACCGGCGAGTCGGAAGGTTTCTGCAACTCGTGGAATACCAGCCGCGGCGCCCCTGGATGGGCCAGGAAGAAACCAATATGGGCCTTGAACACCGCGCCCAACGAGGCCAGCGGCGAGTCCGCAGCACTGGCGGCGGCTTCCAGCGTGATCAGGAGCTGCTCGCGTACCCAGACCATGACCGCCAGCCAGATTGCGTCCTTGGTCGGATAGTGCTTGAACAGGGCGCCCTGGGTCACTCCCACCGCATCCGCCATGCCCGCAGTGGTGATCAGCGCCGGACTGGCGTCCCGCGCCAGCCCCAGAGCCGCCGCGATGATCGCGGACTGCCTCTCTGCGGTGGGCATTCTGCTTGGCAGGGCCATGAATCCGTCTCCGGTAAGTAATTGAATACTTACCAAGTATGCCGGGTGATTTGCCTGCGGCAAGGGCGGCTCGGGGCCGGCCTATGATCTGCATCAAACATTCTGTGCAACATTCCGGAAAAATGCCATGGACCCCATCACCTCCGAACGCCTCACCCGCACCAACGCCGGCACCGCCATGGGCGAGCTGATGCGCCGCTACTGGGTGCCCGTCCTCGGATCAGCCGAGATCGCGGCGCCCGACGGCCCGCAGGTGCGGGTGCAGATCCTGGGCGAAAGACTGCTGGCGTTTCGCGACAGCAAAGGGCAGCCCGGGCTGATCGACGAGTTCTGTTCACACCGTGGGGTATCGCTGTTTTTCGGCCGCAACGAGGAGTGCGGCATCCGCTGTGCCTACCATGGCCTCAAGTTCGACCGCACCGGCGCCTGTGTGGACGTGCCGAGCGCACCGCAGGTGGCCCCGCGCATGCGCGTCAAGGCCTACCCGTGCATCGAGCGCGGCGGTGTCGTGTGGGCGTACATGGGGCCGCCGGACCAGCAGCCATCGCCACCGGGGCTGGAATGGTGCAACCTGCCAGACAGCCATATCTACGTGTCGCGCCGCCTGCAGCAATGCAACTACCTGCAGGCCATGGAAGGTGGCATCGACACCGCGCATGTGTCCTACGTACACCGCTACCAGGTCGACCAGGACCCGATGCACCAGGGCGTGAAGGCGCTCGACTACATCAAGGCCGACGGCAACGTGGTGTTCGACATCGAGAAGAACCCGTTCGGCCTCACGCTGTATGGCCGGCGCAACGGCGAGGCCGACAGTTATTACTGGCGCATCACGCAGTGGATCTTCCCCTGGTTCACGCTGATACCACCGTTTGGTGAACACGCGCTGGGCGGCCATGTGTGGGTGCCGGTGGACGACGAGAACTGCTGGGCCTGGAGCATCAACTACCACCCCGACAAGCCGCTCAGCAGCGAAGAGCGCGCGCTGATGGCGGCGGGCCACGGCGTCCACGTGTTGTACGAACAAGGCAGCGATGCCATCCCCTGGCGCCCGCTGCGCAACCGCGACAACGACTACCTGATGGACCGCCAGGCCCAGAAGGACAGGCGTGCCTACAGCGGCGTGTTCGGCATCTCCGAGCAGGACGCCTCACTGCAGGAAAGCATGGGCGCCATTCAGGACCGTGGCAGGGAGTTGCTGCTGCCGACCGACAAAGGCATCGTCATGGCCCGCGCCATGCTGACCGACGCACTGGCGGGCATGGCGCAGGGCGCCGAGCCGCCGGCCCTGGACCCAGCCAAGCAGATGGTGCGCGCGGCCGGCGTGTTGTTGCCGCGTGGTGAAGACCCGAAGCCTTGGGCGCGGGACAAGATCCAGGATGTACCGGGCAAACCGGTCTACACCTTGTGAGCGACTGCGTGGCTCGGTAGTGAAACCTCCTGACACACCGTTGTCAGGAGCCGGGGCGCAGTATCGGGGCTTCATCCAC
>JAYVRP010000319.1:0-2136 GCA_043776215.1 Rhodoferax sp.
CGATTTTAACGGTGCCCGATGGGATAATTGACAGATGACAATTACGTACAAAGACGCAGCAGGCATCGCGGGTATGCGAGTGGCAGGCAAACTGGCTGCCGAAGTGCTGGACTTCCTCACGCCTCATGTGCTGCCCGGTGTCACCACCAATGCGTTGGACAAGCTGGCCCACGACTACATCACACAGGTTCAGCAGGGCATCCCCGCCCCCCTGAATTACCGCGGCGGCGGCAACACTCCTTACCCCAAATCAATCTGCACCTCGGTCAACCACCAGGTCTGCCATGGCATACCGAGCGACAAGGTGCTCAAGCGTGGTGATATCGTGAATATCGACATCACGGTCATCAAGGACGGCTGGCATGGTGACACCAGCCGCATGTTCATCGTCGGCGAGACGTCGATTGCGGCGCGGCGCCTGTGTACGCTGACCTACGAAGCGATGTGGCGCGGCATCCGGATGGTCAAGCCGGGCGCCCGATTGGGCGACATTGGCTGGGCGATCCAGAAGTTCGCCGAAGGTCATGGCTTCAGCGTGGTGCGCGAATTTTGCGGCCACGGCATCGGGCGGGTTTTCCACGAAGAACCGCAGGTCCTGCACTACGGCCGGCCGGGCACCCTGGAAGAGCTTCTGCCCGGCATGACCTTCACGATCGAACCCATGATCAATGCCGGGCGCAAGGAAATCAAGGACGGCCCGGAAAAAGACGGTTGGACCATCGTCACCAAAGACCATTCCCTGTCCGCCCAATGGGAGCACACGGTGCTCGTGACCGACACCGCTTACGAGGTGCTGACGGTGTCGGCGGGAAGTCCTGCGGTTCCCGAATTTGTCGGGTCCGCCTGAGTTTGCCCAGGACGCCTCGGGATAACGTGGCGCATCAACCATGTTGAACACCCAGCCACTGCGCGACAACTACCGCAGTGCCAAGCGGGCGATGCAAACTGGCATGGCGTCTGGCGGGCCGTCCACCCGGGGAGTGCGTGGGGCACTGCACCGGCTCGCAGCCTTGGCCGACTCCAGCCTGGAAATCCTCTGGGTCCAGGCGGGGCTGGCGGGCCCCTATGCGCTGGTGGCGGTGGGCGGTTACGGGCGCGCAGAGCTGTTCCCGTATTCCGACGTGGATGTGCTGGTGTTGTTACCGGACGACCAGAACCCCGACACCGACGCCGACCTCAAGGGCCGCATCGAGGGTTTCATCGGGAGCTGTTGGGATGCCGGGCTGGAGATCGGGTCCAGCGTACGTTCCCTGTCGCAATGCCTTGCCGAAGCCGCCAAGGATGTCACCGTACAGACGTCGATGCTCGAATCGCGTCTGGTGAGTGGGGATTCGCGCCTGTTTGGCCGCTTGCGGGAGCAGTTGCGCCTGGCCATGGACCCGCGGGCCTTCTTTGTCGCCAAGACACTCGAAATGCGCCAGCGGCACAACAAATTCGAGGACACACCCTACGCACTGGAGCCCAACTGCAAGGAGTCGCCCGGCGGTTTGCGCGACCTGCAGGTGGTGTTGTGGGTGGCGAAAGCCGCGCGGATGGGCAACAACTGGGACGAACTGGCACGCAAGGGTCTGTTGACGGCGTTCGAGGCCCGGCAGGTCAAACGCAACGAGGCCCTGCTGCGGCTCATACGCGTGCGCCTGCACGTGCTGGCGGACCGGCGCGAGGACAGGCTCGTGTTCGACCTTCAGGCAGCAGTGGCCCAGTCATTCGGTTACACCAGCAGCAACCCTGCCGTGCGTGCCAGCGAAGCCTTGATGCGGCGCTATTACTGGGCCGCCAAAGCCGTCGCGCAGCTCAACCAGATCCTGTTGCTCAACCTCGAAGAGCGCCTATACCCGTCCACACAGGAACCGCGGGCGATCAACGAGCGTTTCAACGACAAGGCCGGCATGATCGATGTTGCCAGTGACGACCTCTACTCGCGCCATCCGCAGGCTATTTTGGAAACCTTCCTGCTCGACCAGACCACCCCTGGCATCAAGGGGCTGTCCAGTCGCACCTTGCGGGCGTTGTACAACGCCCGCTCCGTCATGGACGGCCGGTTCCGCAGCGACCCGGCAAACCGCGACACCTTCCGCAAGATCATCATGCAGCACGACGGCATCACGCATGCCATGCGCCTGATGAACCAGACCT
>JAYVRP010000320.1:0-2136 GCA_043776215.1 Rhodoferax sp.
GGGTCGCGCCGGCCGTGCTTGCGACGCCGCTGCTGGGTGCCCAGCAGGTGGAGGATGTCGTGGCATTCCTGGCAAGCCTGCGGCCATGATCACCCGCGCGCTTGCCGTGCGCACACCCAATCGGCGTCAACTGCTGGCGGCTGGTGCGGGTCTGCTGGTCAGCGTCTGCAGCGCGCAGGGCGCGACCCTGCCGGACGAGCTTGCGGCGGCTGTGGCCGGCTTCACCCGTGGTGCGGTGCTGCGCGAGGGCCGGGTGGTGCTGGAAATCGCGGAACTGGTGGACAACGGCAATGCGGTTCCGGTCACGATCAGTGCCACCAGCCCCATGACCCTGGCCGACCATGTAGTGGCGATGGCTGTTTTCAGCGAACGCAACCCGCAGCGCGACGTGCTGCAGGTGCGTTTGGGTCCGCGCAGCGGCCAGGCCCGCGTATCGACCCGGATCCGGCTGGCGACCACCCAGAAGCTGGTTGCGGTGGCCCGCATGAACGATGGCAGTTGCTGGTCCCGCACGGTGGACGTGATTGTCACGATCGCAGCCTGCATCGAAGGCGAGAGCTGAACATGGCGCGCACCCTGATCCATCTCCCGCCAAACCCTAAAAAGGGTGAGGTGATCGAGGTCCGCACCTTGATCGCCCACTCCATGGAAACAGGATACCGGCCCGGGCCGGACGGACGTGTGTTGCCACGCGACCTGATCCGGCGCTTCAGTTGCTTCTACGACGATGGCACCGGCCGCGAGCTGGTGTTCCAGGCCGAGTTGTTTGCGGCCATCGCGGCCAATCCCTACCTGGCGTTCCCGCTGCTGCTCACTGGCAGCGGCACACTCACCTTGGTCTGGGACGGCGACAACGGGTTCACCCAGACCGAGACGGTGGCCATTCGCGTGGCATGAGACCCGGCCGCGGCGCGACACTGTGGTGCGTGTTCGCACTGCTGTGCGGCCTGTGGCGCATGGCTGGTGCGGCCGACCCGGCGCCGGACACCCGCCGTTCGGGCTTCGAATTCATGGGGTCTTCCACGCAGAGCCTGCAGCGCGACGACACGCAAAACCCGGCCATGTTGTGGGTCCAGGACGGCCAGGCCTTGTGGGGCCGCAAGCTCGGTCGCAGCGACAAGTCCTGTGCCGATTGCCACGGCCAAGCCAGCAGCATGCGTGGCGTGGCGGCGCGTTACCCGGCCTTTTACGAAGCCTCGGGGCGGCCCGTGGGCCTGAACCAGCGCATCAACCTGTGTCGCCAGAGCCAGCAGCAGGCACCGGCGCTGCCCCACGAGAGCCAGGAGCTGCTCAGCCTGGAAAGTTTCGTGGCCTCCCAGTCGCGTGGCTTGCCAATGGCGCCACCCGCCGATCCGCGTCTGCGGCCATTCACGGAGCGCGGCGGCCAACTATTTGCGCAGCGCATGGGACAGCTCGACCTGTCGTGTGCCCAGTGCCATGCGCAACGCGCCGGCCAGCGTCTGGGCAGCAGTGTGATTCCGCAGGGCCATGCCACGGGTTATCCGATCTACCGCCTGGAGTGGCAGGCCCTGGGCTCCTTGCAGCGGCGCCTGCGCAATTGCATGGCGGGTGTGCGTGCCGACCCGTATCCGTGGGATGCGCCGGAGCTGGTCGAACTGGAGTTGTACCTGGCGGACCGCGCCCGGGGCATGCCGGTGGAGACACCGGCCGTGCGGCCATAAGCGTCGAAACAAAACAACACTTTGCCTCAGGATCTGGGCCGCCGGCCATTCACCGACCTACAATGCCGCATCGCAGAAATGTTACCAAACGTCATTAGCAATCGTTTGTAAGTTGGCGTTTTATAGAGGGTTTTGGAGCGATGCAGCACCAGAGTTTTCTGGAATACAAGCGCTACCGCTACCTCAAGGTGGCCACGTGGCTCTGCCTCTTGGCCGCCGGAGCTTATGGCTGGCACCGCAATTATGTGTTCGATACGCCGGGTGGTGTCGGGTACGGTGGCAGCTGGATGGGTTATGTGCTGGGCAGTATTGCCGGGCTCCTGATCCTGTGGCTGCTGTGGCTGGGCATTCGCAAACGCCGCTACCGCGCCTCCTCGACCACGGTGCAGGGCTGGTTGTCCGCCCATGTGTACATTGGCGTGGCGGCACTTGTGGTGGCCACGCTGCATTCAGG
>JAYVRP010000321.1:0-2136 GCA_043776215.1 Rhodoferax sp.
CCCACTGATCTGACGGTCAAGGTGATTGCCGCCAGCAAGGAGAGCGACCCGAAGAAGCGCACCGCGCTGTACGCCGACATCCAGCGTATTTATTGGGAAACCTCGCCGTTTGCCCAGACCTTCCAGGCGACCCAGGCCATTGGCATGCGTGCCAACGTCGAAAATTACCGCTACGGTTCCAAGGGTGGCGGGGATACCAGCTTCGCCTTCACGGGCAAGAAGGCACCTTGAGCGCTGGCAGCCAACGCGCCGGTGCCTGGACACTGGCATTGGAACTGGCGATTACCTTTCTGGGGTTGATGGCAGTGACTTTCCTGATCGGCCGCATCATGCCGATCGATCCGGTGGTGGCTGCTGCCGGTGCCGACCTATCGGCGGCGCAGCACGCCCGCATCAAGGCCGAGATGGGGCTCGACCAGCCACTCATTGTGCAGTTTGGCCAGTTCATCGTGAACCTGTTCAGGCTGGACTTTGGTCGCTCGTTCCTGACGGGCAATCCGGTGTCGGCCGACATTGCGCGCGTGTTTCCGGCCACCATGGAGCTGGCTACGTTGGGCACCATCATCGGTGCCAGCATCGGCATACCAGCCGGCATCCTGGCTGCCGTCATGCGCGGCACCTGGGTCGATGCGGTGTTGCGCTGCATCACGCTGGTCGGATACTCCATGCCGGTGTTCTGGAAGGGCCTGATGCTGCTGCTGCTGTTCTACGTGGTGCTGGGGGTGGCCGAGGGGCCGGGGCGCCAGGGCATTTCGTTCGAGGGGCAAGTGCCCACGGTAACCGGTTTTCTGCTGATCGACTGCCTGATCCAGGGCGACTGGGAGGCCGTGCGCGATGCCTGGGGCCATCTGGTGTTGCCGGCTGTGAGCCTGGGTTACGGCGCCGGGGCATTCCTGGCCCGCATGACACGCAGTTTCATGCTGGAGCAACTGAACCAGGAATACATCACGACAGCCGCGGTCAAGGGCGCCTCCACCGCCCGCATCGTGTTCCGCCATGCCTTGCCCAACTGCGGTGTGCAGCTCGTCACCACGCTGGCATTGACCTACGGTCTGCTGCTGGAAGGTGCTGTGCTGACCGAAACCGTATTCGCCTGGCCGGGCCTGGGCCAGTACATGACACGCGCCATGTTCAACGCCGACATGAACGCGGTGCTGGGCGGTACCTTCGTCATCGGCAGCCTGTTTGTGGTGCTGAACCAACTCTCCGATCTTGCCTACCGCTGGCTTGATCCGCGGTCGCGATGAGCTTGGCCCGGCCGCCCGAAGAGGCGCACTACGGCGGGTCGCAGACCGAAGGTATTGGATGAACTTTGCCCGCTCGCCCGAGGGTACGCGATGACTCGGCTCAGACCCTGGCTGTTTTCGCCTGCGCCCACCACCCAGTGGCAGGCACGCCTGGGGCGCATCACCTTCGCCGCCCTGGACTTCTGTGCCAGCCCGGCTGCGCTGGCCGGCCTGCTGGTGGTGTTGCTGCTGTTGTTCACGGCCGCGTTTGCACCGTGGGTGGCCACGCACGACCCCACGACCCAGTCGCTGCTGACCATGCTGCAGCGGCCGTCGGCGGCGCACTGGTTCGGCACCGACGAGCTGGGGCGCGACATCTACAGCCGCGTGGTGTTTGGCGCCCGCATCACCTTGTCGATCGTGCTGCTGGTAGCCGTGATTGCAGCGCCCATCGGCCTCGTGATCGGATGCGCGGCCGGCTTCCTGGGCGGCTGGGTGGACCGTGTGCTGATGCGCCTGACCGACATCGCACTGGCCTTTCCGCGCCTGGTCCTGGCGCTGGCTTTCGTGGCGGCGCTGCGCCCCAGCCTGCAGAACGCGGTGATCGCGATTGCGCTGACGGCCTGGCCACCCTATGCGCGGCTGGCCCGTGCCGAAACCCTGGTGATCCGGCGCAGCGACTTCGTCTCTGCCGCGTGGCTGGCAGGCTCCAGCAGTTGGCGCATCATCTGGCGCCAGATCCTGCCGTTGTGCCTGCCGTCCCTGCTGGTGCGGATCACGCTCGACATGGCGGGGGTGATACTGATTGCGGCAGGCCTGGGTTTCCTTGGCCTGGGCGCGCAGCCACCGACGCCCGAGTGGGGCGCCATGTTGTCCAGCGGGCGCGACTTTTTGCTCGACGCATGGTGGG
>JAYVRP010000322.1:0-2133 GCA_043776215.1 Rhodoferax sp.
TCGTGAACCCGAACCAGCCCGGTTGCGGATTCGCCAGCAAATCAATGGCCGGCGTCGGTGTGATGTTCTATGTGTTGCTGGCATTACGTTCCGAATTGCGCCAACGCGGTGTGCTGACCGCCCAGAGCCAACCCAGACTCGACGCCTTGTTGCCACTGGTGGCCCTGGGTACGGTGGCCGACGTGGTGCGCCTCGACGCCAACAACCGCAGGCTGGTGGCCCAGGGTCTGAAACGTGTGCGCGCGGGCGCCATGCCCGTCGGGCTGGCCAGCCTGTTCGTGGCCGCTGGCCGCGTGGCGCGCGCGGCCACCACTTTTGATTTCGGTTTTGCCCTGGGGCCACGCATCAATGCGGCGGGGCGCCTGGGCGACATGACGCTGGGTATCGAGTGCCTGCTGACGGATGACCCCGCACGCGGCGACGAGTTGGCCCGCACGCTCGATGCCATCAACCGCGAACGGCGTGTCATCGAAGGTGATATGCGCGAACAGGCCATACACATCGCCGAGTCGCTGTTCGAAGAAGGCGCGGACCCGCCGCCTGCGGTCTGCGTTTTCGATCCGGAATTCCACGAGGGCGTCGTCGGCATCGTCGCGTCCCGCATCAAGGACAAGCTGCACCGCCCCACCTTCGTGTTCGCGGCCAGCCAGGCTCCGGGCAAGGAACATGAGATCAAGGGCTCCGGGCGCTCGATCGCCGGCTTTCACCTGCGTGACGCGCTGGACCTGGTGGCCAAACGGTATCCGGGTGTGTTGCTGCGTTTTGGCGGCCACGCCATGGCTGCGGGCTGCACCATCGAGGCCGAACATTTCGAGCGTTTCGAACAAGGCCTGGCCGAAGTGGCGCTGGAATGGCTCGACGCCGCCACCTTGACACGGCGCATGGAAACCGATGGGCCGCTCGATGCGCAATACCGGCGCGTGGACCTGGTCGACACTTTGCACAGGGAAGTCTGGGGTCAGGGGTTCGCGCCTCCGACCTTCAGCGAAGAGGTGGACGTGTTGTCACAGCGCCTGGTCGGCGAAAAGCACCTGGCCCTCAAGCTGCGGCACCAGGGCACACTGATCGACGGCATCTGGTTCGGCCACACCGACAGCCTGCCACCCCGCGTCAAGATCGCGTTCCGCCTCGATGCGGACGAATGGAACGGAACCCGCAAGGTGAAGTTCCTGATCGAAGGTGCCGAAAAAGTCTGAGACAGGCCCTGCGCGCAACACGTGCCAGCCTGCGAATCGACAGCATAGAATCGAATTTCCCTTTGTCCTTCGCGGAGACCCCGATGCCCGAAAAGAAATACCGACTTGTCACACGCAGCGACTTCGACGGCCTGGCCTGCGCGATCCTGCTCAACGAAATGAATCTGATCGACGACATCAAGTTCGTCCATCCCAAGGACATGCAGGATGGCAAGATCGAGATCACCGACCGCGACATCACCACCAACCTGCCGTATGTGGCCGGTGCCCATCTGGTGTTCGACCACCACGCGTCGGAGACGGTGCGTAATGCCGGCGAGAAGCCCAAGAACTACATCATTTACCCGGGCGCACCGTCCGCGGCGCGCGTGGTCTACGAGTGTTACGGGGGCGCGAGCCGTTTCCCGCATTCGTTCGACGACATGATGATTGCGGTTGACAAGAGTGACGCCGCCGAGTTCTCTGTCGACGAAATCCTCAAGCCCACCGGATGGGTGCTGCTCAACTACCTGATGGATTCGCGTACCGGCCTGGGACGTTTTCGCGAGTTCCGCGTCAGCAACTATCAGCTCATGATGGACCTGATCACGTACGTGCGCGACCACAACATCGACGAGGTGCTGGCCCTGCCCGACATCGTCGAGCGTGTGGACCTGTATGTCGACCACGCGGCCAAGGCCCGGGAGCAGATCCGGCGCTGCACCACGGTACACGCGAACCTGGCCGTGCTGGACCTGCGCCACGAAGAGACCATCTACGCGGTGAACCGCTTCATGATCTACGCCCTGTTCCCCGATACCAACATCTCAATCCACGCCATGTGGGGCGTGCAGAAGCAAAACACCGTGTTTGCCACCGGAAAATCGATCACCAACCGCAGTTCCAACACCAATATCGGCGACCTGATGCTGCAATATGGCGGTGGTGGGCACGAGAG
>JAYVRP010000323.1:0-2130 GCA_043776215.1 Rhodoferax sp.
CGTTCCTGTCGGGCCCGAACTCCAGGCAGTTGCCGATCGACGAGGCCAGGTCCGACACGCAGGACATCACGGCGATGTCGCCACTCTCAGCACCGATGAGCCGGGCAAATTCCGCTTTGGCCTGATCCAGCACGCCACCCCAGCCCATCCAGTCCATGCCCTTGTCGCGCCATGATTCCATGTAGCGCGCAATTGCGTCGGACACCGGTGCGGCCAGCGCACTCTGCGAGCAACTGGAGAGTTGCGCCTTGTGCGCCAGGAGGGGGAAGAGAGAGCGTTGTGATTCGAATGGGAAGTGGCTCATGGTGTGATCAAGCTGCGTGAATGAGGCGTCGGGCCGTGACTTCGACCTCGACTTTGGCACCGTCGACCGCCAGAGCGCTGCACACGGTGGTGTTGGCGGGTCGTGCCGGACCCAGCCGCTGCTTGATCACGCCGCTGACCGCCGCGACGTCCTCGCGCGCCGGCACGAAGACGCGCACGCGGACCACGTCCATCAGCGAAGCGCCGGCCTGAAGCAGGGCCCTCTCGATGGTGTCGAGCGCCTGCTCGGTTTGCGCCGCGGCGGACTCCGGCAGGATCAGCGTCGCAAAATCCTGGCCCACTGTCCCCGAGACAAACACCCAGTCACCGTCGACGACGGCGCGCGAATAACCGGCCAGCTCCTCCCAGGGCGATCCACTCGAGATGCAACGACGGCCAAACGGCGGGACTGCCGCCGCGGCCGGCGCAGTGGCAGTGCCCGCCGTCAATTGGGCGCAGATCAGGTTGGCCTCGGTTTCATGCGTCTGCATCAGCCGCTGCCACCGGTCCTCCGGCATACCGGCGGTGCGCCAGGCTTCGAGCGTGACCACGCAGCTTGCGGCGGTATAGCCCAAGAGCTCGCCCGCGATGACACTGGCCCGGATGCGGGGCGCTAGGCTTCCCGGGTCTGCGCCGACCAGGTAGTCGATCACGCCACGCTGCGGGTCGGTCTGCACCCGGACCCAGCCCGTCGCACCATCGAACAGGGACTGACCGGTGAACAGGCCCGGCTCCACCTCGCGGCAGTTCCACAGGCCGAGGTTCCAGCGTTGCATGCCCGCCGCCATGCCCAGGTGCGCGAGCGCTGCGGGCACGGTCACGCCGCACCATCGGGCGGTACTGTGCACCAGCGACTGGTTCAGCATGCCGTGCCACCCTTGCGCCAACCGCTCCACAACTTATTGCAGCTCATAACCGGAGTCCTTGATCACCGGCGCCCAGTGGGCCGTGGCAGAGTTGATCCAATCCTGTAGCTGCTCCGGATTCGCATAGGTGATCTCGTTGCCAAGCTTGGCAAGGCGCTCTACCACCTCCGGGTTCTTCAGCACCGTGGCGACGGCCCGCGTGAACCGGTCGACGAACTCACGGGGCATGTCTTTCGGCCCGACAAATGCCAGCCAGGGATTCTTGTCCATGCCTTTGATGCCCAACTCCTGAAAGGTCGGGATGTCCGGAGCCACCTTGGCGCGCGCGGTGCCGGAAATGGCCAGCACTTGAAACTTGCCCGCGCGGTGGTACTCCAGGTATTCGGTGAGCGAGCCGACACCGGCGGGCACCTGCCCGGCCAACAGGTCCTGCACGAGCGGCGCGCCACCCCGATACGGCACCACCACCGGATTACTGATGCCCAGGGCCTTGCCGACCACCAGCGCAGCGAACTGCGGCACACTGCCAGGCGCGGGAACACCGAAGTTCGCCTTGCCCGGATTGGCTTTGAGCCAGGCGCCGAATTCGGGCAGAGTCTTGACGTTGAGTGTGCCCGATACCGCCAGTGCATTGAAATAACTCGCCACACCGGCCAGAGGCGTGAAGTCTTTCACCGGGTCGTAACCCGGCGCCTTGAAGGTGAGCGGCACGATCACATGTGAATGGTCGATCGTCAGCATGATGGTCGACCCGTCCTTGGGAGAAGCCTTGAGCTGCTGGGTGGCGATCATGCCGCCGGCCCCGCCCTTGTTGTCCACCAGCACCGGTTGATTCAGCACATCCTTGAGCTTGTCAGCCAGCAAGCGCGCCACGACATCGGTGGCGCCGCCCGGCGGAAAGCCCACCAGTACCTTGATCGGGCCGGTGTAGTCGGCGGCGGCGGCTGGCAGACCCGACCCG
>JAYVRP010000324.1:0-6860 GCA_043776215.1 Rhodoferax sp.
CCGGCGTGCACCAACATGCTGGCCACGTCGGTGCCGCCCGTGAAGTCGTCGGCGATCACGCCCAGGATCATGCGGCCTGCTCCAGTCGCTGGGCGCCGCGCACGCCATTGATGCGGGTCTCGGCGCCGGCGCGCAGCAGTTGCACGTCATTGCCCGGCGTCACCAGGTCGTAACCCAGCCGGGTGCAGGCCTCGGCCATGTCGGGCGGCCCGCAGAAGATGCCGGCGTATTTGCCGCGTGCGTGTACCGCGTCGAGGATGTGCGCAACGGCCTGCGTCATGCGCTTGTCAGGCCAGGCATTGGGACCCAGTCCCATGGCGATACCCAGGTCGCTCGGGCCGACGTACACCCCGTCAAGCTCCTCGACGTTCACGATCCGCTCGATCTGCTCAAGGGCATTGGTGGTCTCTATCATGGCCAGCGACATGATCTGGTCATCGGCTTTGCTGAGGTAGTCGGAGCCTCCGTACAACAGACCACGTGCCGGCCCGAAGCTGCGCGCACCGCGCGGTGGATAACGGCAGGTGCGGGCGAAGAAGGCGGCTTCGTCCACGCTGTTGATCAGCGGGCAGATGATGCCGTAGGCACCGGCGTCAAGCAACTTGTTGATCTCCGCCAATGTTGAACCGGCGCAACGCGCCAGCGGCACGGCCGGCGTTGCCGAGATCGCCTGCAACAGGTGCACGGCCTGGTCGAAGCCCATCGGCGCGTGCTGCAGGTCGACGGTAACGGCGTCGTAGCCTGCGTGGCCCAGCACTTCGGCCAGGTATCCACTTCCCATCGAAACCCAGGCGTTGATCGCCGTGCGTTTTTCGTGCTGCAACTGTTTGAGGTGATTCGGTCGCATGATTTGCCTTTCAATAGGTGGTCGCCGCTGGTTTCATGAAGCCGCCAGTGCCAGCACCTCGGTGGGTGCGATGTAACCGTCCGGGTCAATCGCCCAGCCAGCAGCCCTCGCGTTTTGAAGGACATCCGCGCTCCACTCGATGCGCGTTCGGCTTTCGCTGCCGGTGATCAGCAGGACCTCACCCGCCCCGCGCACGCAACGCAGCGAGCGCCAGACACCAGGCGGAATCGACACCACGGTTCCGGGCTCGACCTCCACGCTGTGAGCCTGCGCTCCACGATTCACGGTGAGCTGCCAGTCGCCCGACTTCACCAAAATAGCTTGGGTGTTGGCGTGCCGGTGTTCGAGCAAGCCGTTGTCGACCTGTGCGCGCATCCACTCCATCGTGAAGCCGTGCGGGTTGACGACCGGCGGTGTCATGTCACGGTCTTCGCAGAGCCCAAAGCCAATGACCGGCGCCATTTCCTTGTGGCCACCGACCAGCAGGCTGTCGAGCAGTGGCCGCGCATGCCACCGCAATGCGTCGTGCTTGACGATGCGTTGCGCCATCTCTTCCGGTGTGTAGCGGCGCAGCCGGGCAATCTGCGCCGCAGCCATTGGCGGCATGATCCGATCCGGCGAAACTTCGGGTGTCTTGTGCAGGTCGATCAGCGTGTTTTCCTTCGATATCACGAGGCCAGTCTCGCGTGCCTTCTGCAGGATCGACGGTGCCCAGATGACGCCACCGGTCACGTCGCGGCCGAGCATCGTGTACAAATACGCGCCGTCATCGCCCTCGTTCGAGAAGCCTCGGAAGATCCACGGCGGGATGGTGGCCACGTCACCTTCGCCGAAGCTTGTCTCCCCCTGTTCGCCTGCGGGGCCCCAGCGCAGCCGCCAGACGCCGGCCCAGCAGATGAATACCTCGGCCGTAAAGTGCATGTGCAGGTTGTTGGTCACGCCGTGTGGCATGCTGGCACCACCGAGGCCGAAGCCGTGCGGTTCGCGCAGGTTGATGAAGGTGTTCGGATTCTGCGAGACCCCCGCACCGATCAGCTGGTAGTTGTACTTGGGGGTAGAGCCGGGTACGCGGACATCCACAAAGGCTTCGGGGTCGGATTTCAGGTCCGTGCGCCGTATCACGCGCTCGCACAACTGTTCAGGGGTGAGTATGGGTTCAGTCACGTAGTTCTCCAAAAAAACAAATTCGAATGGCGCGGCGCACCTTGACACTCCTGTTTGGGCGCCAGTGGCCGCAGACGGGCATCATTCAGGACGACTGCGCCGATCGGGTTTCGAGTTGCTTGAGTCGGGCCTGCGAGGTCTTGTCGAAGATGTAGGCGCGGTCTGCTTGTGCGGTGATGGCCACGCGTTGGCCAAACGGCGCCTTGAAGTGCTTGTCGGTGCGCACCACCACCATCTGCTTGCCATTGTTCACGGTCACCTGGGTCGCGTCCCCGATCAGTTCGACGGTGTAGATTTCGGCGTCCATGTGGCCGCTGCCTACGGCCGACAGCGCCAGGTCTTCCCAGCGCAGCCCCAGGACCACGCCGTCATGTGATCCCTTTGCAACGCCCGGGATGCGGATGTTGTCGCCAATGAAGGTGCCGTTGTCCAGGCGCCCATGCAGCAGGTTCATGGCCGGCGAACCGATGAAGTCGGCGACGAACAGGTTGGCCGGCTCGTTGTAGATGTTCTCGGGCGTATCGAGTTGCTGGATGACACCACCGTTCATGACCACGACGCGCGTTGCCAGCGTCATTGCTTCGATCTGGTCGTGCGTGACGTACACCATCGTGGTTCCGAGTTCGTACTGCAGGTGCTTGATGCGCGCGCGCATGCTGACACGTAGCTTGGCGTCCAGGTTGGACAGCGGCTCGTCCATCAGGAACACTTTGGGCTGGCGCACGATTGCCCGCGCGAGCGCGACGCGTTGCCGCTGGCCGCCCGACAGTTCCTTGGGCTTGCGGTCGAGCAGGCTTTCGAGTTCGACCTTTCGCGCCGCTTCGGCGATCATGCTTTCGTGCTTCTCGCGTGACACCTTTCGGATGCGTAGCGGATAGGCGATGTTCTCGCGCACAGTCATATGCGGGTACAGGCCATAGTTCTGGAACACCATAGAGATGTCCCGCTCGCGTGGCGCCAATTCGGTGACGTCTTCGCCATCGAAAGTGATTTGACCACTGGTCGGTTCCTCCAGGCCGGCAATCATGCGCATCGTGGTGGTCTTGCCGCAGCCGCTGGGGCCAAGCAAAACGAGAAATTCTCGATCGTGAATATCGAGCGACAGATTCCTGATGGCGAAGCTGTTGTTCCAGCCTTTGCTGACGTTGCGAATTGATATGGCGGACATGGTCTCTTTCCGATGAGGGGGCGTCAGCGAACGGCGCCGCTCGTGCTGCCTTGAATGAAGTGTTTCTGGATCACGAAGCCCAGGACGAACATTGGCAACATGATCAGCAGTCCAGTGGCCGAGATCAGCTGCCACAGGTCACCCTGCTCGGTATTGAACAGCGCCAGGCCCACCGGCAGCGTGACAGCCTCCCGGCTGGTCACGATGAGCGCGAGCAGGAACTCGTTCCAGGCCACGATGAAGCAGAAGATGCCGGCAGTGATGAGGCCCGGTGCAGCCATGGGGATCACGATATTCCGAATCACCTCCAGACGCGTTGAGCCGTCGACCAGGGCCGCTTCTTCGGTGTCTAGCGGAATTGCATCGATGAAACCCTTGATCATCCACACCGCATAGGGAATGACGAACGAGAGGTTCACCAGGATCAGCGCGGTGCGGGTATCGAGCAGGCGCAGGTCGCGAAAGAGAATGAAGAAAGGCAGCAGGATGATCACCGAGGGAATGAACTGCGTCGAGATGATGGCCATGAAGATGGTCTTTTCGCCGCGGATGCGAAAGCGCGAAAAGCTGTAGGCCGCCATCGTTGCCACTGGCACCGCGACAAATACCGTGATGAGCGCGACCACGGTCGAATTGAAGAATTTTTTGTGAATTTCGTAAGGCGGCTTCATGATGGCGCTGAAATTCTCCAGCGTCGGTGTGAAGAGCAGGCGAGCCTGGAAGACCTCGGAATACGGCTTGAAAGCAGCGGCAATCATCCAGTAAATCGGCACCAAAATTGCCAGGGCGGTGATGAAGATCAGTAGACCCTGGATGACACGGGTGAAGCGGCTTTGGTGGTGGATGGCCATGGTGAAGCTCCTAGGCGCGCTTGAATACGAGTCGGATGTAGAGGAGGGCCAGCACCATCATCGGTATTACCAGGAAATACGACACAGCGGCCGCGTACGACATGTCGTGGTACTTGAAACCCTGCACATAGATGAAATGGGCCAGGGTCTGCGTTGCCCGGCCAGGCCCGCCGCTGGTGATCATGAAGACCTGGTCGAACATTTTCAGCGAGAAGATCGCTTTCAGGATGGCGGCTACGACCAGCATGGGCAGCAGCGCGGGCAGCGTGACATCACGAAACACCTGCCATGAAGTCGCGCCGTCGATCTCGGCGGCCTCCTGTGTTTCCTTGGGAACCGATGCGAGGCCGCCGAGCAACAGCATGGCCATATAGGGCGTCCAATGCCAAACGTCGCTGGCGATCAGGACGGCAAACGCCAGCACCGGGTCGGCCAGCCACTCGATACGGGCCAATGCCGGCCACGTGTCCTTGAAAACGGCCTGAAATATGCCGAACTGCGCACTGACCATGAAACGCCACGAAATGCCCACCAGCGCGGGGCTCATCGCGAATGGGAGGATCAGCAGCGTACGCACCAAGATGCGCGAGGGTGTTCCCCGACCGAGTAACAGAGCGATGCCCAAAGCCAGACCAATGGTGATCAGTACCGACAATATGGTGAATACGACCGTGACCCACAAGGAGTTGTACAACGCGGAATCCGATAGCGCACGGGTGAAATTGTCAAACAGATAACTGATGTTCTCGAACCCGTCATCCGCAAGCGTCCATAGCGGTTTGGACTCGGCGGACTTGGCCAGGTTCCAGTCACGAAAGGCTAGTAGGAGCCCGCTGAAAAGGGGGCCGATCGACGTCGCCCCGACCAGCAAAATGGCGGGAAGGAGCAACAGGTACTTCAGGTGCCTGTCTTGCAAACCTTTGCTGCGGCGTCGCCGGAGGGGCGACGCCATGCCGGTTGCCAGCGCAGACGGACGATCCGCGTCGTTCATGGGCAGTGGCCTTTCAGCGCCGGGTGCGGCGCAGCACGCGGGTCGCTTCTTTGGCGGCGTTCTTCATCAGTTGCTCGACGTCGCCGTCGCCCGCTGCAGCCTTATTGATGGCGACGGACAGCAGGTCACCGATTTCAGGCCATTCGACGATCATCGGCAACGGCCCCGCATTGGCCGCCAATGCAATGCCTTCGGCTATGGGAACACCGGCGTGTGCCGCATTCAGGTCCGGGTCCTTGAAGCTGGTCTTCAGGTTGAACACGGTGCTCGCGGTGTTCTGACCGTTGACCGACTTCTCCATTCCGTTGCGCTTTTCGAGTTCCGGATTCGACAGCCATTTCAGGAATTCCCAGGAGGCCTCCTGATTCTTCGAGTACTTGGAAATCGAGAACGGCATCGAGTTGGTCAGCGACACTGGTGGTGCGCCTTTGTACGATGGCATTCCAGTGAACGCGACTTGCGCGGCCGTGAGCTTGGAGCTCTCCGGGCTGATCAGCGGCGAATAAGCCCATGACCAGATCGGCAACATCGCTACCTTGCCTTGCATGAAGACGATGCGTGCATCCTGCTCCAGCGCCGACACCGATCCGGGCGCGCAAACCTTTTCCACCGTATTGAGTGCGATGTAGTCTTTGGTGGCCTTGATGCCCGCCGGGGTGTCCCAGGCGGGGTTGCCCTTGGCGTCGAAGATGTCAGTGCCCGCGCCACGCAGGAAATTAAGCCAGAGGTACAGGTTCTGGCGGTTGCCGTCGGCGCCGTAGTAACACCCCAGCCCGCCCATCTCCGGCATGGCCTTCTTGATCGCCTGGCCTGCAGTGACGACGTCCTGCCAAGTCGTGGGCGCCGCCAGCTTGAGCTTCTCGAAGATGTCCTTGCGGTAGTAGAAGATCTGCACGTGCGAGCGCAGCGGCAGGCCAATCGTCTTGCCGTCGTACGTCACCGACTTGACGAACGCGGACGGGTAACGGTCCAGGCTGATGCCGTCGCGCTTGAGCAAAGGGTCCAGCGGCACGAACCAGCGTGCGTTCGGGGGGCCCCAGGAATCCAGGTAGTTAACGACGTCGTAGCTTCCGTCGGCCGCCACCCCGACACCGGCCACCTTTTCCTGTAGCGCGCCGAAGGTCGTCTTGTCCCACGTGACCTTGATACCGGTCAGTTTGGTGAACTCCTCGGAGCGCAACTCGAATCCGATGAGTTGCGGCGTGCCTACGTACAGCACGCGAAGGTTGACACCATCGTACGGCTTTCCGGGTTTCATTCCTGCGGGTAGTTTGTCTTGCGCCTGTGCGCCGAAGGCCGCCACCAGCGCGGCGGTAGCGAGAAGCTGGGTTGCTGTGCGTCTTTGCATGATGGGGGTCTCTCGGTTGACGGTGATCACGCCGAATGCCAGTTGACGACGCGGGCGAGGATCTGCTTGCAGATCGACACCTCGTCGGTCACCAGGTACTCGGCGGTCACCTTGTTGCGGGTAAGGTTAAAGTGGCTCATCGCCATCACATAAATCGGCGCACCGGTGGGTTCGCCAAAATGCCCATAGCCGCTGTGGCTGCCGGCTAGCGACCAGCGCACAGCGATGCGCACGGGTTGCTCGGGTTCTCGATTGACGCGTGCGCTCTCGATGGTCAGCACCGCGTCGGGGAAAGAGGCCAGGGTTCCAAGGACAAAGGTGTCGATGTCGTCATGGCCAAAAAGCACGTCACCACCCGGCGCATGCAGCGCCGCGCCATGGAAATAGAGGTCCCGGATCGCTGCGGTTTCCTTGTCCTGCCACAGGCGACGCATGCCGTCGCCCGTGTGGCGCATCACCGACGTGAGCCTGTGTGACGACAGAAAGCTGCC
>JAYVRP010000325.1:0-2121 GCA_043776215.1 Rhodoferax sp.
GGTTTTTTTGACTGCGCACACAGCGCGCGATATCAGGGCTTCTTGATCGCGGCGGCAGCAGCGTCAGCAGCGCCCTTGGCAGCGTCAGCTGCGCCTTTGGCGGCATCGACGGCACCCTTGGCAGCATCTGCAGCACCAGCGGCAGCGGAAGCAGCCCCAGTGACGGCAGCAGCTGCGCCGGAAGCGGCTTCCTTGGCGGCCTCAGCAGCCGGAGCTGCAGCAGGTGCTGCGACAGGTGCGGGTGCAGCTGGTGCGGGGGCTTCTTCTTTCTTGCCACATGCGGCCAGGGCGGCGGCAGCAATAACTGCTGCCAAAACGAGCGACTTGTTCATTTTGATGTTTACCTAAAAGTATTGGACGAAAAGTTTCTGGGAAATATCGCCACCAACTGGGGCAACGACCAAGGAAGAAACGCATAAGCATTTTCTTGCCTAGCCTTCGAGTATACAAAATCTTGCTGCCAATTACGGGAAAACCCTTGGCCTGATTGAGAAAACTCACAACCCCAGTGTCGATGAGGGAAAGCCGGGGGTGCTCGCAGCCAACAGTTCATCGAGATTTTCCCGCACCTGTTGCCGGCGGTCAGCGGTGGCTCCGCATACTCCCGTGCTGCGGATCAGGTCGAGTCGGCGCAAAGCCCAAACCGGGCTCCAGATCAGGCTTGGAAAATCCGCCTGGTCGAGATTGCGGCAGATACGGCAGTCGATGATGTGGTCCCAGCGCTGGCGCCAGGTCACGAAGCGCGCCTGATTGCGCAGTAAGGCATCGTAGCGCCCGGCCAGCATGACGAATCGGCGACCCGTTGCGGACCATTGCTGCAAAGACTCCACCACCGCCCGCTCATGCAAAGGCCAGTCTTCAAAAGACGCATCGCTGACCACGATCTGCTGCCAGCCCTGTTGTGCCGCGCAGCTGAAGCTGTCTCGGACGATCTGGATGAATGCCTCCCGGCCCTCGAACCTGCCCGAAGGCATCTCCACAGGTTCAGTTTCCATGTAGCCACCCTGCCTTTCCCCATTCCTGCAGCATGTCACGAGCCGCCACACTGGCCTGTCGCAATGCCTGTGCGTCGAGGCGCTTGTCGTCGGCTAGACGGCGCATCAACCGGGCGTCGCGACCGCCAGCCCGAAAACACTCGCCATTGATGAAGACGTGACTCTTGTCGTACATCATCTTGGTTTTGCGATCCAGATGCAATGCACCGTCCTGATACGCCGGACCGACCGCGTCGAACCAGACCTGCGCCTTGGGCTCGGTGAGGTACTCGCCCAGTGCGCGCTGCAGCACCACCGGGTCCCGCAACAACTGCTGCAGGGCATCGTGCGCAAACCCGTACATCGCATCCGGAATGGCCGCCGCACCGGCGACTGCCGGCTGCCCGAGGTCGCGATACAGGTGTGCGCCCACCATATCGTCCGCATCCTGCGCCAGTCGCTGCAGCATCTCTCCTGCCAACTCACCCCGGGCCGGTGCCTTGAAACCCACCGACAAGGTCATGCACTCGCCAAGCGCGACACCATCATGCGCATAACGCGGAGGAAGGTACAACATGTCGCCCGGTTCGAGGTCGAACTCCTGGTCCGGCACGAAACTACGCAGAATTTTCAGGGGTAGCCCGTCGTGCAGGGACAGGTCCGTCTGGCGTCCAATCCGCCATCGTCGGCGTCCCTGCAATTGCAGAAGGAATACATCGTAGCTGTCGAAGTGCGGGCCGACGCCGCCACCGTCCGACGCATAACTGACCATGACGTCGTCCAGACGTGCATCCGGCACAAACCGGAACCGATTCAATATCTCATGGGCGCCATCATGGTGCAGGTCCACGCCCTGAACAAGCAAGGTCCAGCCAGATTTCCCGAGGGCAGGCAGCGCACGACGCGGGATCGGCCCGTGGCGCATCTTCCAGTTTTCGGGGTCGGTCGCAGATCCGACCACCAGCCGAGATTCGACCTGGGCCTGCGCGGCGAGTTCAAACAGCGCAGCCCGGCCCAGCACCGACCCGGCGGCAGTCATGGCCTGGCGCACAAGCAGCGGCTTTTTTTGCCAATGCCTGCGCATGAATACCGACGGGCTCAAACCACCAAGCAGTTGCAGGGGCTGGTTCACATCCATGGCACGATC
>JAYVRP010000326.1:0-2119 GCA_043776215.1 Rhodoferax sp.
CTCAACAACCCGGCGCTGGTGATATGTGATGAACCCACCACCGCGCTCGACGTGTCGATCCAGGCGCAGATCCTGGTGGAGATGAAAACGCTGGTGCGCGAGGCCGGCGTCAGCCTGGTCTGGATCAGCCACGACCTGGCCACCGTCTCGGTGCTGGCCTCGCGGCTGCTGGTGATGTATGCCGGGCGCCTGATCGAGGAGGGCCCGACCGGCGAAGTGCTGCGTCGACCGCGCCACCCGTACACCCAGGGCCTGATCGACAGCCTGCCGTCACGCGCGGCACCGGGACGCGATCTGCTGCAGATTCCGGGATCCACACCGTCGCTGACGTCCCTGCCCTCCGGCTGCGCTTTTCGGGAACGGTGTGCATTTGCCAGCAGCACCTGCAGCACGGCACCGGCGCAGACCGTCGAGGGCAACCGCACCTGGCGTTGTCACCATCCACTGAACATTGGCGTGGCAGCCGAAGTTGCCGCATGAGCCAATTCATCCACCTCGACGCCATCACACGGCGCTTCACATCGGTCCCGCCGTTCACCGAACGGCTGGCCCGGCGCCTGACCGGTTCGACCGCCAGCCCGACCGTCGTGCACGCAGTGGAAGGCGTGTCGCTTGCCGTGGCGCAAGGGGAGACCCTGGGCCTGGTCGGCGAGTCAGGGTGCGGCAAGTCCACCCTGGGGCGGGTGGCTGCGGGGATTCTGGCAGCGACCATCGGCAACGCCACCGTCGCCGGCGAACCGGTGATGGCGGGCGGGCGCAAAAAGACCACTCGTATCCAGATGGTGTTTCAGGACCCGTATGCCTCACTCAACCCGCGCATGCGTGTGGGCGACACGATCTCGGAGGGGCCACTGGCACACGGGCTCATCACCCGGGCGCAGGCCGAGAGCGACGTCACGCGCTGGCTGACCGCCGTGGGCCTCGACGCGGCGGCGGCACAACGTTTTCCGCACCAGTTCTCGGGCGGACAACGCCAGCGCGTGGCCATTGCCCGCGCGCTGGCCATGCGCCCTGATGCGCTGGTGTGTGACGAACCCGTGGCATCGCTGGATGTGTCGATCCAGGCGCAGATCATCAACCTGTTTTTGCAGTTGCGGCGCGACCTGAACCTGACCATGCTGTTCATCAGCCACGACCTCAGTGTGGTGCGCCATGTGAGTGACCGCGTGGCCATCATGTACCTGGGGCGGATCGTCGAGACCGGGCCGACCGAACAGATATTTTCTGCGCCGCGCCACCCGTATACCCGCGCGCTTCTCGACAGCGCGCCGCGCCTGGCGGCCGATGGTGCACCGGTGCAGGACATCCGGCCGATCCGGGGCGAATTGCCGTCTCCGATCAACCCGCCCAGCGGCTGCGCGTTTCACCAACGCTGCGCCTTCGCGCAGGACCGCTGCAAGTTCGACCTGCCGGCATTACTTCCCATTGGCAAGGTGCACCAGACAGCCTGCCACTTTCCCCTGGAGACACCCCACCATGCCCTCTGACATTGCGCAAAAAGACCTTGAGCCCTGGCAATGGCCCGAGGAAGAATGGCGCCGCCGGGTGAACCATGTACGCGCCGGCCGCAGCCTTCGGCCGGCGAGCTGGCCGGGCGGCAAACGTTGCGCCGTGGCCCTGTCGTTCGACAGCGACCATGACACCAACGAGTTGCGCGACGGGGGGCGTTCCATCGGGCGCATGTCCTGGGGCCAGTACGGCAGCCGGGTCGGCGTGCCACGCATCCTGGAGCTGCTGCAGCGCACCCAGGTGCCGGCCACCTTCTTCGTGCCAGCGGTGTCGGCGTTGTTGTACCCGGACGAGCAGCGCCGCGTGGTCGCCGAGGGCCATGAAATCGGGCTGCACGGCTGGATCCACGAACTCAACTCTATCCTGCCCGAAAAGGACGAGCGCGACCTGCACCTGCGCTCGTCCGACGCGCTGGCCCGGATCACCGGCGTGCGCCCGGTCGGCATGCGCACGCCCTCCTGGGACTTTTCGCCCGCCACACTCAAGATCCAGCGCGAGATGGGGCTGCTGTACGACTCCTCGCTGATGGCCGACAACGACCCGTACGAACTGGAAGAACATGGCGAGCGCACCGGCATCGTCGAGCTTCCGGTGGAGTGGATCCGCGATG
>JAYVRP010000327.1:0-6827 GCA_043776215.1 Rhodoferax sp.
GCCGGTGGTCAACAACGGCATGCTCAGCCTGGGCGACAAGCCGGGGCTGGGGCTGGAGTTGTTGCCGGATTTGCACAAGCGGGTCGATGCAGTGGTGCGCTTTTCGGTGGCGACGCTGTGAGTGCTGCGTGTCGGCGTGTTCAGCGCCCGACCGCCACTGTGCAGCGCTGCGGCCTGTCCCAACGCGCCTATGCCGCCACCAACGAGGAGCGGGGTGAGTATTGGATGCAACACCGGAAATGAAGATCACATCCGTAGCACCTTTCATCCTGCATGTGCCCGTCACCGGTGGCGCAATCGCCGACAGCACGCACAGCATCTCGCACTGGGGTGTGGTGGGCGCCGAGATTCAGGTCGAGGGCGGTCTGACCGGTTACGGATTCACCGGCACCCATGCCCACTTGCCGAGCGACCAGCTGATCGCGCGGTGTGTTGCCACCTGCCTGGCGCCTTTGCTGGTGGGCGAAGATGCCCGTGATATCCAGCGCCTGTGGCGGAAGATCGCGTGCAACCCGGTCCTGCAATGGGTCGGGCGCGCCGGCATCACCACGCTGGCGCACGCAGCCGTGGATGTGGCGCTGTGGGATCTCGCGGCCAAGGCGGTGCAACAACCCTTGTGGAAACTGCTGGGCGGCCAGGTGCGTGAGCGGGTACGCGCCTACAACACAGACATCGGCTGGCTCAACATTCCCGATGACGCGCTCGTGGCGGGTGCCCGCGGCGCGGTGGCGCAGGGCTTCACGGGCATCAAGGTCAAGGTGGGTTCGACGGCGGAGCGCGATCTGCGCCGCCTTGGCGCCGTGCGCCAGGCGATCGGCCCGGACGTCACACTGGCCATCGACGGCAATGGCAAGTGGGACCTGGCCACCTGCCAGCGATTTTGCAGTGCGGCGCAGGCGCTCGACCTGTTCTGGTTTGAAGAGCCCTTGTGGCATGACGACGTGAAGGGCCATGCGCGACTCGCCCGCTCCACCAGCATCCCGCTGGCGCTTGGCGAACAGCTCTACACCGTGGACGCATTTGCCGAGTTCTTTGCCCAGCAGGCGATCCACTGGGTGCAACCGGACGTGACCCGCATGGCCGGGCTGACCGAGGTACTGCGGGTATGCGACACGGCGCATGGTTTTCGCCTGCCGGTGGCGCCCCACGCGGGCGACATGAGCCAGGTGCACGTGCATCTGTCGTATGCGCATCCGGCGTGTGTCGTGCTGGAATACATCCCCTGGATCCAGCACTGCTTCACCGATCCGGCGCTGGTGGTGGAGGGGCACTTCCGGCTGCCGCAACTTCCCGGGGCAGGCACCACGCCGACCGCACAGGCCTGGGACAACTACCGGCAGGCCGTGGCCTGACGCGTCAACGTATGCAGCCAGCGGCCTGGCATTCGCCGAGTCTGACGCACCGGGCCCCGGTGATCGTCGTGATGGGCGTCAGCGGGTGTGGCAAGAGCACCGTGGCGCGGCAGTTGGCCGACGCTCTCACACTGGAGTTTGCCGAGGGAGACCACTGGCATTCACCCGCCAACGTGGCCCGTATGGCGGCCGGCATTGCCCTCACCGACGAAGACCGGCGGGAATGGCTGGAGGTGTTGTCCGGCCAGATTGCCCATGCCGCGCGCGAGGGCCGGGGCATGGTGCTGGCGTGTTCCGCACTCAAGTGCAAGTACCGCGATATCCTGCGTCGCGACGTGCCGGACCTGCATCTGGTGTACCTGCGCGGGGACCGCGCCTTGCTGGCGCAACGCACGGCGCAGCGCACCGGGCACTACATGCCCGTCTCACTGCTGGACAGCCAGCTCGCCACCTTGGAGCCGCCGGATGCGCGCGAAAACGCGCTGGTCTTTGATGTGGGCCAGCCCGCGCCGACCATCGTGGCGGCGGTGTTGGCGGCTCTTGCGCCTGTGGCCACCACCGATCACTTTCAACAGGAGCCCGGCATGACCTCGTTTACCAAGAATGTCCTCTACACCGACACCGATGGCCGCGCAAAATTCCGCGAGGAAGACGTGGCATTGCCCGAGGGGTCGCCGCAGTCCATGTTGTCGCCGCTCTTGGCGTCAGGCGGTTACCAGTTGCGGCACAGCCCGGTCGGTTTTCGCAGCCAGTTCCATTGCACCGGTGCGCCGCAATGGGTGTTCATCCTTCAGGGCCGGATGGAGATCGGTCTGCAAGGCGGCGTGTCGCGCGTGTTCGGCCCTGGCGGGCACTTCTACTCGGCAGACCACCTGCCAGAGGGTGCCACTTTCGATCCGCAGATTCACGGACACTGGAGCCGCCAGGCCGGGCCAGACCCGCTGGTAACGCTGTTTGTGCGCGGCTGATGTCCGCAGCAGAACTTTTCGAAGCTTCTCAGCGCGCTTGCATGTCGCCCGACAGCATCACCCGCCGACCGGGTGTTCCGAGCGTGACCGCCCCGATCAGGGCGTGCGCCACGTCCGAGGCTTGAATGGCGCGGTAGTTGGCCGGGATGGCCGCGCGCATGATCTGCATCAGACCCAGGCCGAACCGTTCCCCGAGGCGCGTGGGCTGGCCCAGGGCCGCGCGGTTGCCGGCCAGCATGGATGGGCGCGCAATGACGAGAACGGGAAATCCGAGTGCCGTCAGGGCGCTTTCCATCTCGCCCTTGACCCGGTTGTAGAAGATGCTGGATCCGGCGTCGGCCCCCATCGCGCTGACAACGCCCAGCCGGCTGGCACCACTTGCGCGCGCGGCCTTTGCGACAGCCAGCACCGCGTCGAAATCGAGCGCCCGGAAAGCCGGCTTGCTGCCCGCCACCTTGATGGTGGTGCCCAGCGCAATGTAGACATCGTCCAGTTGGGGCAGGGAAGGCAGATGCGCGAAATCGACCACATGGGTCGTCAGCTTGCGATGACGCAGGTTTGGGGCCCGGCGCCCCACGGTGTGAACGCGACGGTATCGCTTATCGGCCAAAAGAGCCGCGAGAACCTCCCGGCCCACGAGACCCGTTGCCCCCGCCACTATAACCACCCGTCCCGCCGCCGGAGCGGCCGCCGCCACCACCACCATAAGAACCTCCGCCTCGGTTGCCACCACCAAATCCACCGCCGCCGCGCCGTGCGCCACTGCGCTCGGCCATCATGTCCACGCTGGTGCGCATCGGGTCGGGCTCGCGCGCAGCGCCCGTACGCGCAGGTGGGTTGCCGCCGCCACGCAAGGGGTCCGGCTGCCGGTCCATTGCGGCGCGCGGCTGGTTGCCGCCGCCGTGGCCGTAGCCGCCGCCCGTGGACGCACCGCGGCCCGCGCCACCCTGGCCGGAGCGGCCGTCCTGGCCTCGGCCGCCGGAGCGGCCACCAGCACCACCACCACCACCGTTGCCGCCGCGACCCGCGCTGCTGCCGCCGTTGCCGCCCTTGTTGTCCCGCACCCGCTGCATCATTTCCGTGCGAGCCGTCTTGGCCGCGGCCATCATGACGTCACGGCTGGGTGGCTTGCCTGCGCCGCCCCAGATCGTCTGGCGGCCCATGGCGATGGGTTCGGCCCGCTCGCCTGGTTCCGGTCCGAAACCTTCCACCACCAGGACTTCGATGTTTTGCTTGGTGTAGCGCTCGATGTCCTGCATGAAGCCTTCTTCGTCCAGGCACACCAGGCTGACCGCGGCACCATCGGCGCCTGCGCGACCGGTGCGGCCAATGCGGTGCACGTAATCTTCGGACACGTTGGGGATGTCGTAGTTCACGACGTGCGGCAGGTCGTCAATGTCGATGCCGCGTGCGGCGATGTCGGTGGCCACCAGTGCGCGGATCTCGCCGCTCTTGAAGCCGGCCAGGGCCTGGGTGCGCGCCGCCTGGCTCTTGTTGCCGTGCAGCGCCATCGCATGGATGCCGTTCTTGCTCAGGAATTCGGCTACGTTGTTGGCGCCGAACTTGGTGCGGGTGAACACCAGTACCTGGCTCCAGTTGTGTTGCTGGATGATGTGGGCCAGCAGGGCCTTCTTCTTGCTGCGACCCACCGGGTGGATCGTCTGTGTGATGCGCTGCACGGTGGTGTTGCGTGGGGTCACCTGGACACTCTGCGGATTTTTCAGCAAGGTCGCGGCCAGGTCGCGGATCTCGTCACTGAAAGTGGCCGAGAACAGCAGGCTCTGTTTCTCCTTGGGGACTGCGGCCAGCACTTTCTTGACATCGTGGATGAATCCCATGTCGAGCATGCGGTCGGCCTCGTCGAGCACCAGCATTTGTACCTGGCCCAGGTCCAGTACGCCTTGACCCATCAGGTCCAGCAGGCGGCCGGGGGTTGCGACCAGGATATCCACGCCGGTACGTACCCGGCTGATCTGCGGGCTCATGCCGACGCCGCCAAAGATCACGGTGGACGACAACTGCAGGAACTTGCCGTAGGTTTGGACCGACTCTTCCACTTGCGCTGCAAGTTCGCGCGTGGGCGTCAGTACCAGGGCGCGGATGCCGATACCGCCAAATTTGTTCTTGGCGCTGCGATTCATGCTCAGCTTGTGCAGCATGGGCAGCACGAAGGCAGCGGTTTTTCCGGTGCCGGTCTGGGCGCCGCCGAGCAGGTCGTGCCCGTCGAGCACCACGGGAATAGCCTGGGCCTGGATCGCTGTGGGCGTTTCATAGCCTTGCTCGCGCACAGCCTTGACAATGGCCGGGGCCAGTTTCAGATCTTCAAAGTTCATAGTGTGGCGCCCGTCCTGGGCGCTTGGCATGTCGGCCCGCCCCGATGTGGGAACACCGGGCCAGTCAAAGGTCGACAGAATAAAAAATGGGACGTGGGCGCGAGGCCCGGATCCCCAGCGATTGCTGAGATTGCAGGCGTCTGGTGGCCCACAACAGCCCGGATTGTCGCACGGAGTTGCAGCGTGCCGTGATATTGCGCAATTCGCCGACAGGCCCGGGCGGTGCGAGGCGCCCGCATGCTGGTGCAAACGCGCTGACATCGGTCACAATCGGCAGTGTCGCCGGATAGGTGATCTGGGGCCGCAAGGTGTTGCCAGGGTCCAGGGTTGGAAGCGATGGAAGCAATTGATGAACAAGTATCTCTTGCGGCGAATCGGGGTTGCCAGCAATGCGGCTGCAACCCGGCCGTCCCTGTCCGAATGTATTGAGCTGGTGCTGGACCAGTCGGACGCGCTGGTCGGCGATGTTCTCGACGCGTTGCTGGCCCCGCTGCACAAGCCACTGAAAGCGGGCCTGCCGGACGACGTCGACCCGGCCATCCGGTATGCGGTCCGGCAACTGGTCGATGAGCGAGACCTTGTGTGCAGTACCTTCGGAGACGCACTGCGTCGGCTGGTCTACTTCAGTGGTTCCCAGGATTTCGGTGAAGCTCCGATGTCGCGCATCGAGGACATCCATGTGTTCGACATCGACGCCCTGGAGGCCCACATCGAACAGGCGCTGGCCCGGCGTGAAGTCAACCGATCCGTCGACGACATCCTGCCCAAGTTCCACTCCTTCATCAGTTCGCTGCTGGGCTGGACCTCGGTGCAGCCCGCGCTCAATCCCCTCAAGCCCGAAGCGTTCGTGCGCGCCTTGCAGGAAACGCTCGACACCTGCGTCGCTGATGACCATGTGCGCTCGGTCTTGCTGCGCCCGGCAGCGATCGCGCTGGGCATCGCGATGGGCCAGGTGTACCGCGAAGCCTGTGCCTGGATGCGCTCCCAAGGTGTTGCGCCGGTGGGTCCGGCCGATGGCAAGCCCGCGCGAGGGGCTGGGCGGTCGGCGACGGGGGCGCAAACCGAGCTGGAGCGGACGCTGGCGATCCTCGACAAGTTACATGCCTTGCTGGGGCACGCGTCGCTGCCTGGCTCGGAAGGCGGCGCCCAGCAGGACTACATTCACACGGTTCCTGGTGCATTGGTGGCGCTGCAGGACATGAAGATGGAAGAGTCGATGTTCCAGCGGCTCAAGCGCCAGGCGCTGCCGCCCGCCGTATCCCGCTTGAACGAAGCGGCCGGCCTGGCCGACGATGCTCCGGTGCTGGCGCGGGCCCGACAGCGCCAGATCGGGCGCCAGCTTGGCGAGGAGGTGGTTCGCCTGATGTTTGACCAGATGGGGCAGGACGAGCGTATCGCGGCACCGGTGCGACTGCAGATGCGGGCCCTGGAGCCGGTGCTGGTGCGTTTGGCCGATCTCGACCCGCGCTTCTTCCTCGACCGAGCTCACCCGGCCCGCACGTTTGTGGACCGGGTGGCTCAAGCCGGGGGGCAGCTGCTGCATGACGACCAGGATGGCATTCACGGTTTTGCGGCCTGCCTCGCCAACGCGGTCGCGGCCATCGGACGCAGTCCCCTGGAGGCAGCCATTTTCGCCAGTGCCTGGGACTTGCTGGAACACAGCTGGGGCGATTTCGAGGCCACGCGCCGGCAGCAGCGCGAGCATGCCCTCAGGGAGCGGGAACATATCGAAAAGCGTGTCGAGCTCGCGCAACGTTTTGCGGAAGCCTTGGTGGAGCGCTTCCGCAATGCTGCGCTGCCTGCGTTGCTGGCGGACTTCCTGCGTGGTCCCTGGTCGCAGGTACTGGCAGAGACCAGCTTGCGCAGCGATGACGACACGCCGGATCCGCGTGGTTACCTGGCCTTGGTGGACGACCTGGTCTGGAGCGTGCAACGAGCCGCCGATGGTCGTGGCTACGAGCGCCTGGTGGGCCTGATCCCACGCTTGCTGGCCCGAATCAACGAAGGGCTCGTACTGATAAGGTATCCGCAGGAATCGCTGTCCATATTTTTGGATGAGCTCAGCGACTTGCACGACAAGGTGCTCGCCGATCACCGAAGCGCGATAGCCGCTGGTCGCGCCGCGCTGGCCGCACGGGCCGCGCAGCTTCCCCGGGAGCCGGACGCGGAACCGG
>JAYVRP010000328.1:0-6823 GCA_043776215.1 Rhodoferax sp.
GTCGGCGGCAACAGCATCACCCCTTTGTGCCAGGCAAAAGCTGTCACGGTGGTGTGTGTGGTGGATACCTCCACCAACAGCAATGGCTCCAACAACGGCAAGGCGATCGTGCTGGGCAACCGGCTCACGGCAACGGGCCTGAGCGTCGCCACCACATCCACCTCCGGCGGGGTCACGGGTGTCACCGGCTCGGCCGCTGTGGCGAAGTCCGGCTGGACCAATTTCAAGCCCGCCATCACGGTCAGCGTGTTCGACAACGGCGGCGGCAGCACGGCGGTGTCCGGCGATACCTGCGGCGGTGGCACCAAGGGCTGTACCTACAAGCAGCACGAGCACGAATACGACGACCTCTACGACAAGACCGGTGTCAACTTCCTGAATGCCAGCAATGGCAACTTCAACCTCGCCAAGGCGATACCCTCCACGTCGACGCAATTCAGGGTCATAGCCCAGAACCAGTACCTCAGCCCGGCGGTGAAGCTGCATATCGGCAACGCGGGTTACCTGTTCAACGTGGATGCGGGTTACATCCCTATCAAGAACTTCACCACCACCAGCACACTGCGCGTGGCTGACTTGCCCGTGTACACGCGCGCCACCATTGGCAGCCTGGCCTTCAACCTGCCGGCGAACGCGTTTTCGAGCCTGAACTGGTGGGATGGCTACCTTGGCTTGCCCGCCGACGTGCGCGACGGTTTGCATCCCACCGAGGCGGGCTGCGTGTTCAACAGCTCCAGCAACTTTGCACAGGACGGCAACATGTACCAGCCGGTCAACCCGCCCCTGACGGTAACCGCCTCCAGCAACGGCACCAAAGGGTACGACGCGACCACCACCCAGCTCACTGCCACCGGAGTGCGCCACAACGGCGCACTGACCATCCAGATCATCAAAGTGGACACGCCCGACAGTGCGATCGAGCCGAGTGTGCTCAAGCCGGATGGGACGCCGCGCCCCGAGTACGGCTGGCGGGTGAAGTCGGCGTTTTTCTCCACCTACGTACTCGCCGAATACAGCACCTTTCACCATACCAAGCACCTGGGCCTGTGTTTTGGGGATGAAAACGTCGACGTGAATATTTTCTTCGACAACGTCACCAAGACCTACGCGCTGCAATACAAGAACGTGAGCTGGACCAAAACACCGGCCAAGGACACACGAAGCTGTGCTGCCAACAAACCTTTGGATACCGCCACCACCAAGGAGTGCGCCGCCGATCTGTCAAAGTCCGCCGGCCCGGACCCGAAAATCGGGGATCTCGGTGGCGGCAGCGACATCGCCAGCGTCGACACCACGGTCGTGGGCGATGTGACCACCACCATCATCACCTACACGAATACCCTCTCGGCCAAGATTGAGCGCAGAGTCAAAAACGACGGGTCCATCGTCATCAAGAGTTGGGACGTCAATGCATCAAAAGAGGACAAGGACAAAGGTGTGTGCACTCCACCCACCTGCACTGAGCAGACAATCGGCAACAAGGACGGCGCCGTGAAGTCGGGTGGTGACGAACGCGGCTTGCAGGCGCGCACCGGGCGCATATCGTGGCGCGAACTTGTGGCACCATGACGGGGTCAGGCAACAACAAGTCGCGGCTCTGCGGGTGCGCGACCCAACCGGGGGCTTCGCTGTGAACCGTTCCAGGCCGCAAGGCTTTACCTTGATCGAGTTGATGATTGTGGTGGCCGTCATCGGCATCCTGGCGGCGGTGGCCCTGCCCAGTTACCGCAACTACATTGTGCGTGCGGCCCGGGTTCAGGCGCAGACCGAATTGCTCGAGCTGGCCAGCCAGCAGGAGAAAATTTTCCTGAACTCCAACGCTTATGCCATCAGTGTCACGACGGCCTACAACGGCACCAACGGCGGCGGCCTCGGACGTACCAGCGGCCAGACCAAGGATGGCAAATACGACCTGGCGCTGGTGGACGGGGCGGGCGCCGCCCTGGGCGCAGGCACGCAGGTTTTTGTGCTCAGGGCAACACCGGTGGCCGGCGGCAACCAGGCCGGCGACGGAACCATGACGATCAGCGAAAGTGGTCGCCGCCTGTGCAACCCGACCTGCGGACCGGGTGGCGCAAGCTCCTGGTAAACGCGGCATGGCGCCAGCCAAAGGTGTCGAGAGTTCTTACAACTGCTGCAGGATCGATTTGCGCCGACGCCGTAAGCCCTTGATTCAAGTGAGATTCATCTAATTTCCCATAGTGGCACAAATGTTGCTTTTTGGTTCACAGCCGAAGACGTTGAACACGTTTTCCATGAAACCACTCGCAGCGCGCTGCACAGGAGATATTGAATCATGTTGAAACGTCTATCCATCTTGGCTGCTGCGCTGTTTGTGGCGGTTTCGGCCGATGCAGCGCTATCTTTCAGCGGGCCTGAAGGAATCCCGGCTGGTTCCCTTGATCAATTTGATTTGCCAGCAAACACCCAGTTTGTTAGTGCGACGCTCACGTTAACGGGTTTGTATATGCCGATAATTACGGCCACAAATAGCCTTTCCGGCGATGCGATCCAAATCGGGGCAAAGGGGCGAATGGGCCTTAATTTCAGCAGCGGCAATGCTGTTTTAGATCAGTACTTGCTCCAAAATGCACAGTACGGCTTAGATTTCAACGAGTTGTCTGACGATTTTAATTTGGTGCCTAAAGGGGATTCCGTTCCTTTCCCGTTGCAATTGGCCGTCAACGCCAGTATCTTTACCTCCACCTTTACTCTGTTAGCTGCAGATTTCAGCAGTACCCTTCTCGGGGCTGGTACGTTTGATATTGGTTGCACGTCGACGTTGGATTCCTCTGCCGTAGGTGGACGTAATCCGAACGACGTCACAGTTTCCGATGACGGTGCCAAGGCCACTTGTGGCGCTTCGATCGTGTACAACACTGTACCCGACGGTGTGACGAGCGTCCCCGAACCCAGCTCCCTGGCCCTCGTAGGTTTGGCACTGGCCGCTATCGGCTTCTCCACCCGCCGTCGGCAGTCCTGAGCATCCCCGGTTCAGTTGTCAATCCAAAACCGTGGCCCTTGCGGCCTTGATCAAAAAGAGCCCGGCATTGCCGGGTTTTTTTTGGTGCGCCCGGCATGGGCGCACTCCTGGAGGTGCAAGTCCTCCCGCGAGCTGGTCACAGTGAGCGAAGCGAAGCGCAACTGCATGAGGGTGACCGATTGTGGAAAGGAAGCGTGGAGCATCAATTGTGAGCCCTCAGAACTGGTATCGGGAGTACAGCCCACGGGTCGGCAGGTACGTCCAATCAGATCCGATTGGGCTGGCGGGGGGGATCAACACCTATCTTTACGCCAATGGCTCGCCGCTGATGTTCACGGATCCGATGGGCTTGTTCGGATGGGCGGACATGCCGACGTTGCCGCAAGGTGCAGTCGACTTCGCGGCCGGCGCCGGGGATACGCTGTCATTCAGAGGGACGAACGCTCTGCGAAATTTGATGGGGGTAAACGGTACTGTGAATCAGTGCTCCAGCGATTACAGCAATGGCGAATGGAGTGCAGTCGGTTTGAGCGTGGCGCTTGGGGGTGCTCATCTGGGTAGAAATGCCCTGTATCAAATGGGCAATGGGGGTCTTGGCAGAGGCGTCAGCCGCTTGGCCTCCGATGCACGCACCTGGGGTAGCGTACGGGACACGTGGAGCATGGCGGCGGGCAATGGTGAGCGTTGGCTGGCTGCAAATGGCCAAAGCCTGCATCATCGGCTAATTCCTCAGCGATTTGCCCAAGTAAATGCAGGATTCAATTGCCTGCCAATCTCGGCCGGGTTCAATAGCTGGATGAATGGTTCAACCGCGTTGAAAAATGCCGTGGAGTGAGGGTTTCGTGGCGGCGTAGCTGGCACTTATGGCGCGCCGATTACGGCCGCATTGAGCAGTGAAGATTGCACTTGCCGAAAGTAGAGCCGTATGGAAATCAATGAGCGCATAGCGCAGTCACAGATTCGCGTTCGAAGCGGAATTCGGCTGGTAGCTTTCCTGTTGTTGGTGGTCATTTGCGCCTTCTTGTTCGACGTGTTGTGGCTCGTGAAACTCGGTGGCGTCGTGGCCGGTTTCTTTGCTCTAGTGACGCTGTTGGAGTACTGGAACGCGTGGCGATTGAAACGTAGGCATTGAAACTTGGTCTGTGCTCTGCTCCGTTGGCACGGCCTGTTGCTTCTTAGCTTGAAAAAATCCACCTGCAACCCCTTTAGCCGCTGATAGCCGGGGGATTCGGGGAGGTGGTCGCAACCTACGGCCACATGACCGACGGCTCTACTTCTTTCGCGCCTTGCTGCCCTTGGACTTATCTTCCGGCGTGACAAACCCGATAGGCCGCTTGGGCGGATCGGGCGGCGTCATGAGTTCGCGCAGGGCATCGAAGACCTGTTTGAGCTGGATACGCGTATTGCGGCTAAAAGAGTCGTGCTGCATGGCCAGCGCCTCGGTCTTCTCCTCCAGGGCGTCAAGCCGCTTGGCCAGGTCGTGGTGGCTCCGCGAGAGTTCGCGCAGTTGGACAAAGGCGCGCACCACATAGACAGACACCTCCACGGCACGCGGGCTGCTGAGCTGAGCACCGTGGCCGTCATGATCGCGCCATGCTCGGTGAATGCCATGGGCAGCTTGCGCCGCCCGCCGTGTCCAGGACCCGTCGAACTTGATGTCGCAAATTGCGACTTCAAGTGGATGAACTCCTCGCGCGTGAGCTCGAAGATGAAATCCTTTGGGAAACGCTCCCGGTTGCGCCGCACCTGCTCATTGAGCCGGCGCGTGTC
Organism: Rhodoferax sp.; assembly: GCA_043776215.1. GTDB lineage: Bacteria > Pseudomonadota > Gammaproteobacteria > Burkholderiales > Burkholderiaceae_C > CAISIP01. The sequence continues at coordinate 4,754 of JAYVRP010000328.1, forward strand.
CACGCCATAGAGCGCGGCCAGATCGCTGTCGAGTAGAACCTTCTGCTCACGCAGCACGAAGATGCGGTGCGTGATCGCCTCCAGCGCGAGAGATGGTGCTGGAGCGCTCATGAAGCCGACTGGGCCAGCATGGCCTCGATGACGTTGACCACGGCGCGCTGGCGCGGCTTGGGCAGCGCGCTGATGCGTTCCAGGTGTTGCATCATCTTGGGCGTGGGCCCGCATATGCGCTGGCCGAAAGCGCATGGGCCAGGTGGCGGATGACATGCAGCACGCGGTGCGTCACGCGGTGCTCGCAAATTGCCGGGATATGGCTTTGCAACGGCTGCTGTCGCAGTGGCGCCGTCATGTAGTTTGCGATCCATACACGTCTTACGGTCAAAAGCGTCCTGTTGGATGGCCGGCGCCTCGGTCTCGTGTGTTCGAAGTCATCGTGCCGCTTTCCCAGATCGCCATAGAAGGCAACCAATGATCAACTGTAACGGTTTGCCCACCACCATATCGGGGCAAAATGGTCTCCTGGAAAAAATCTTCAACCGATCACAGGTGTCTTCTTCGTCTTGGCCGCTCAAGCTGTTGATTCCCCTCAGGAAAACCCCTGCGCCTACGGCGTGCTCGCGTCAGGCGCAACACATCAGAACTGGTATCGGGAGTACAGCCCACGGGTCGGCAGGTACGTCCAATCAGATCCAATAGGACTGCAAGGCGGCATCAACACCTACAGTTACGTCGGGGGGGAATCCGGTCAGCTTGGTTGATCCGGATGGACTGCTGCCACAAGGCCTTGTAGATTTCTCGGCCGGGATGGGTGATGTACTCCTGTTTGGCCACCCGCCTGCCGGAGCGGAGCGGGAACACCGCGTAGCACGGCCCGATCAAGCGCAATGCGTGTGTGGTGGTGCGCAAGTCGGCCGCGGTGCTGGCCTGGCCCCGCCGCCCCGTCCCTCTTTGGTGGTATGACCTGAAGCGCCTGCGGCTGCACCATGGCAGCCACCATGCGTATTCAACCCACTCCTGCCTCTCGCCGTCCCCGCTGGCTCGCCGGCTTCACGATGATCGAACTGCTGGTCGTCGTCACCGTGGCAGCGCTCCTGCTATCGCTGGCCGTGCCCTCGATGAGCGCCATGGTCGACAGCCAGAAGGCGGTTTCACTGCTCAACGCGTTCGTGTCGAGCCTGAACCTGGCGCGCAGCGAGGCCATCAAGCGTAATGCGCGTGTGGTGGTGTGCAAGTCGGCCACGGGGCTGGCGTGCGCCAGCAGCGGTGGTTGGGAGCAGGGCTGGATCGTGTTCCACGATGCCAACAACAACGCCACGCTCGATACCGGCGAGACTGTGGTGCAACAGCGCGGGCCGGCGTCGGGCGGGCTGCAGTTCACCGGCAATCTTCCGGTGGCCCGGTATGTGTCGTTTGGTGCGTCGGGTTCCAGCCGGCTCGTGTCGGGTGCCTTCCAGGCTGGTACGTTCACGTTGTGCCCGGCAGTGGGGTCGGGCGTCGAGGTGCGAAAAATCGTCCTGAGTGGCATTGGGCGTTTTCGGGCGCAAAAGGGGAATGCCGGGGATTGTTTGTGACTCAGGGGGTGGACGTTGTGGTGCGACTGCCATCGCTGCCTTCAAACACTTGTTGACGGGCAAGCAGGAGTTCTCAAAGCGCGCAGGCGCCACCGCAGTAGCGCTGGCCGCGATCGCAGTGGCTGCAGATGATGACGGCGGTGCGACAGCAGGCGCACAGGTAGCGTCGGGGCACTGGCTCCATCGGCAAATAGGGCCGACGGGGTTTGGCTGGACAAAGCCAGACGTTTCGTGAAATACTAAAGTCGGCAACGAAGCCCTCTCCGGGCCACGGGGCGCGACAGCAGTTTGGAACTTGCCGGTTTGTGGCTGCTGTCGCGCTTGCTTTACTGTTTCGGCGAGTGCCACTTTAGCTGGCCTCGAAACCGCCCCCAGTCACAGGGCATCGCAACCGCCCCCCAAATTGCAGGCGCCACGTGCAAGGGGGTGTCTTCAGTCGCCCTTCGGGCTCCCTCCAACACCCCCTTGCACGTCCAGTTCAGGATTGAACCCAATACCC
>JAYVRP010000329.1:0-6815 GCA_043776215.1 Rhodoferax sp.
CGATCCACCAGTCCCAGCTCTACGACACGCTGGTCGGCCTGTTCGCGGGTGGATCGGCGCCACGAACGGCGCAGTCCGCGCGTTCGTCCCTCGACCCCGGGATGGCGGGGCGCCATCCGCTGCGTATCCTGCTCGCGGAGGACAACGTGGTGAACCAGAAGCTCGCGCTTCGCATCCTGCAGCAGCTGGGCTATCGCGCCGACCTCGCCTCCAACGGACTCGAGGCGGTCGAATCGCTCGAGCGCCAGCGCTACGATGTGGTGCTGATGGACGTGCAGATGCCGGAGATGGACGGGCTCGAAGCGTCACGGCGCATCACGGCCAAATACAAACCGGGAGAGCGCCCACGCATCGTCGCCATGACCGCTAACGCGATGCAGGGCGACCGCGAGGAATGCCTGGCCGCCGGTATGGACGACTATGTGACCAAGCCGATCCGGGTCGACGCGCTGGTGCAGGCTTTGAATAACGTTTCGCCGCGTAAGGAGGTTTGAGATGGCGAGCCACGCAAAACCGGTTAGTCAGCCAGAGGTAGAGGAGCTTCGGGCGGCGCTCACGATGCGGGAAGGCGAGTTGAACGTGATCAGCGCGATCCAGCATGGCGTGGCTGGCCAGCTCGAATTCCAGGCCATCGTGAATTTGGTGGGCGACAAGCTGCGTGAGGTGTTCAACACCGGAAACCTCAGCATGGTGGCCTGGGATCCGGACACCGACGTGCTACGCACCCTCTACAACTACGAGCATGGCAAACCGATCCCGCACCAGCCGCCTCGCACGCTTGCGTCCGAGGGGCCGGGTAAGGCCATACGACTGCAAATGCTGCGCGGTGAGCCCATAGTGCTCAACACCCGTGCCGAGCAGATCGCTCTGGGCCTGCAGCCCAGGCCCGGCACGGACTGGTGCCATTCGGCCGTGAGCGTCCCCATCATGGCAAATGGGCGGCCGCTGGGCTTCGTCGGGATGCAGAACCACGAGCGCGAATACGCCTTTGGTGCACACGAAATACAGCTGCTGCGTACCGTCGTCGCCAGCATGGCAGTGGCGCTGGAAAACGCACGCCTGGCGCAGGAGACCAAGGAGGCGCTGGAGCAGCAGACCGCGACGGCAGATGTGCTGCAGGTGATCAGCGGTTCGGTAGCCGACACCCAGCCGGTGTTCGAGAAGATCCTCGATTCCTGCGCCAGGCTGTTCGACGTCCAGATGATGGCCGTCTTCCTGGTTGGCGAGGGCGGTTTGCTGCATCTGGTGGCTTCACGTGCGCGGGCTTCGCTGGGTGGCGAGCCTGGCTGGAGCGAGGCAGACATGGAACAGTCTGTCGTGAAATTGCGCGATGTGTTCCCGGCGCCGCTATCTGACACCGTCACGCAGCTCGCGCTCGACGCCGGCCGGGTGATCTGCTTTGAAGACGTGTGCAATGGGCCCGACGTGCCATTGGCGGTACGCAGGTCTGCGCTGCGGCTGGGGCTTAACTATTCGCAGATGAGTGCACCACTGATCCATGCAGGCACGGGCGTCGGGTCAATCGCCATCATTCGCCGGGCCCTCGGTGGTTTCACCGACAAGGAACAGGCGCTACTCAAGACCTTCGCCGACCAAGCGGTGATTGCCATCCAGAACGTGCGCCTGTTCAACGAGACGCAGGAGGCATTGGCTCGCCAGACCGCCAGCGCTGACATCCTGCGCGTGATCAGCCAGTCGCCGACCGATGTGACGCCGGTCATCGAGGTCATCATCCGGGCGGCGCGGGAGCTGCTGGGTTGTTATCGCACCACCCTGTTCCGCCGCGACGGGGCTGTGCTGCGGGGCGGAACGGTAGCGACTGCTGACGGTGTTGGCAAGGCACCGTTTGTGCAATTGCCGCTCGACGGTACGCACAACTTTCCGGCGCAGGCCGTGCTGTCGGCCAAACCTTTGCACCTGCCCGACTGGAGCGCCATCGACCTGCCCGCGCACGAACAGGAGGTGCAGCGCGTGCACGGCTGCCATGCTTCGCTGATGGTGCCGCTGCTGCGGGGTGCGGGGCAGGAGCCGCTGGGGGTGCTGGTGTTCCTGCGCGACACGACGACGGCTTTCAGCGTTCCAGATATCGCCTTGGCACAGTCATTCGCCGACCAGGCCGTGATTGCCATCGAGAACGTGCGGCTGTTTCGCGAGACCAGCGAGGCATTGGAGCGGCAGACCGCCACGGCCGAGATTTTGAAGGTCATTGCCAGCTCACCCGATGACGTACAGCCAGTATTCGATGCCATTGTGGCCAGCGCGGTGCGACTGGTGCGCTGTGCGTCTGGTTACCTTACCCAGCGCGTGAACGACGCTGAGCATTTGGTCTCCTACACCACCAGGGGCGAAGCAGGCGACGCCGCGTTACTAGCCAGGTATCCCCAAAAGATTGCGGGAACGGTAGTTGAAGAAATGTTCGCCAAAGGAACCCCACACGTCGTTGCAGATTCTGAGTCGGGCGGGGCCGAGGCCTGGCGTTTGGCCATGCGAACACGCGGTGTGCGCAGCTCGGCCAGCGTACCGCTGCTAACAAGGCAAGAAGGCATTGGCAGGCTGGTTGTTGGCCGCGAGGTGGCCGGTGAATTCAGCGAACACGAGATTGCCCTGCTGAAGACCTTTGCCGATCAGGCCGTCATTGCCATCGAGAACGTGCGGCTGTTTAACGAGACAAAGCAGGCGCTGACGGAGCAAAAGGCATCGGCCGATGTGCTGGAGGTGGTCAGCACCTCGGTTGGCAACGCTGCCCCAGTATTCGAGGCTATCTTGTTGCGGTTTGAACAGCTCTTTCCTGACGCATACGGCAGCGATGCGACCCTGATTGGCGACGACGGCCTGACTCGCGTCGGCCACTTCCGGTTTTCTGAGGCAGGGCTCGAGGGCTTCGGCCCGCTTGCTGATGCGAATGCCGCCGAACAGGCCATGCGATCCCGGCGACCGAGACCGGTAGCCGGCTCGTACCTGGCTGGATTGCTGGAGTCCGGGCGCACGGCCGTGTACCAGGATGTGATGTTTGGGCAGGACGTCCCTGCCGACCTTCGGGCTGCCGGTCAGATGATCTCTGGCCGCAGCGACATGAGTTTTGCGCTCGCGGTCGTGCCCCTGGTAAAGGACGGGCGTGGCCTGGGCTCCATCTCGCTGGCCCGTCCGGTCGACAGCTTCCAGGCCCGGGACGTCCAGCTGCTCGAGAGCTTTGCGCGGCAGGCCGTGATCGCCATCGAGAACGCGCGGCTATTCAACGAGACGAAGGAGGCGCTGGAGCGGCAGACGGCCACGGCCGAGGTGCTTCAGGTCATCGCCAGTTCGGTGTCCGATGCCCAGCCAGTGCTGGAGACAATCCTCGACAGCTGTAGCCACCTGTTCGACGCCGCTGGGCTCAATGTGATGCTGATCGGGGACGATGGGCTGTTGCATCTGTCCGCCTCGCGCCTTTTGCCGCGCGCAGGTGGTCCTGCGGGATGGGCGGAAGCCGACTATGCTGCGGCCGGTGAGAAGGGGCGTACGGTCTTTCCGATGCCGTTGGGCGGCACTGGTACTTCCATAGCCATCGCATCCGGGCAGGTGCTGAACTTCCCCGACGTGCTGCACGGTGCCGACGTGCCCCGCGGTGTGCGCGCTCCGGCCCTGGCTATGGGCGTCAACTACTCGCAGATGATGGCGCCACTGATGCAGGGCACGCGCGGCTTGGGCAGCATCTCGCTGCAGCGTTGGGCGCTCGGGGGCTTCAGCGCCAAGGAAATCGCGCTGCTCAAGACCTTCGCCGACCAGGCGGTGATCGCGATCCAGAACGCGAAGATGTTCAAGGAGACGCAGGAAGCGTTGGAGCGACAGACCGCCACTGCCGACGTGCTGCAGGTCATCAACGCTTCGCCCGGCAATCTGGCACCGGTCTTCGATGCCATCGTGCGCAGCGCGATGCGCCTGTGTGATGCCTACGTGGGCGGCCTCTGGCTGGTTGAAGGCGATATGGCGCGGGCCAACGGCCTGTTTGGCGGCAATGTGCCGCAGGCCTTCGTGAATTGGCTGGCGAACCATCCCGTACCGGTGGCGCATCTGTTGGGGCGCGACTCGCTGGCGCAGCCCTATCTGCAGGTGGAAGATGTGGCCGAGTCGGAGGCCTACCGCAAGGGCCTGCCCATCGCTGTCGCTGTCGTCGACCTGGGGGGTGGGCGCACCAGCCTGCTGGTGACCTTGGTCGAGGGTAAGGCCATCATCGGCATCCTCAACCTGGTCCGGCCGGAGGTGCGGCCGTTCTCCGACAAGCAGATCGCGCTGGTGCAGGCATTTGCCGCGCAGGCCCAGATCGCGATGAAGAACGCGCGCCTGATCAACGAGACGCAGGAGGCGCTGGAGCAGCAGCAGGCATCGGCCGACGTGCTGAGTGTCATCAGCAGCTCAGTGGCCGACACCGCGCCGGTGTTCGAGCGCATCCTGGATAGCTGCGAACGCCTCTTTGGCACCGACCAGGTGGCCATCTGCATGGTGCACGACGACGGCCAGGTGCACGCGCGCGCGGTGCGCGGCGCGGTCATCACGAAGATGATGTCGGTGCTGCCGCAGCCGATCGACCAGACGGCCACCGGCCGCGCCTTCCGCCAGCGCGGCGCGGTCCACATTGCTGATGCGGCCGGTGAGCCCAACCTGCCGCAGACGATCCGCGACGCGGTGGCGCGCTTGGGCAACTACTCGTGCGTGTTCGCGCCAATGCTCTGGGAACAGCAGGGTATCGGCTCGATCTGCGTGACGCGTCAGCCGCCCGTGGCATTCACGGCGAGGGAAATCGCGCTGCTCGCCACCTTCGCCGACCAGGCGGTGATTGCGATACAGAACGCGCGGCTGTTCAAGGAAACGCAGGAGGCCCGCGCAGCCGCCGAGTCCGCCAACGAAGCCAAGAGCGCGTTCCTGGCGACGATGAGCCACGAGATCCGCACGCCTATGAACGCGGTGATCGGCATGAGCGGGCTGCTGCTCGACACACCGCTCACCGACGAGCAGCGCGACTTTGCCAGCACCATCCGGGACAGCGGCGACTCCCTCTTGACCATCATCAACGACATCCTCGACTTCTCCAAGATCGAAGCCGGTCGCATGGACATCGAGGCGCACCCGTTCGATCTGCGCGAATGCGTCGAGTCGGCGATGGATCTCATTGGCAGCCGGGCGGCCGAGAAGCACCTCGATATCGCCTACCAGTTCGAGGGCGACGTACCCGGCGCCATCCTGGGTGATGTGACCCGGCTGCGCCAAGTGCTGCTCAACCTCTTGTCCAACTCGGTCAAGTTCACCGAAAAGGGCGAGGTGGTCTTGACAGTGCGCGCTGAGGGCGACGAACAGACCGAAGAAGGCAGCCACCTGCACTTCACCGTGCGTGACACCGGCATCGGCTTGTCCGAGACTGGCCTCTCGCGCCTGTTCCAGAAGTTCAGCCAGGCCGACAGCGGCACCACGCGCAAGTACGGCGGCACCGGCCTGGGCCTGGCGATCAGCAAGCTGCTGGCCGAACTGATGGGTGGCACGATGTGGGCCGAGAGCGGCGGGCCAGGGCGGGGCAGCACGTTCCACTTCACCATAGCCAACAAGGCCACCGAACTGCCGGTGGGCACGCGGCGTGACTTCATCGGCGAGCAGCCGGCCTTGAGAGGCAAACGCATTCTGGTGGTGGACGACAACGCCACCAATCGGCGCATCCTGGCGCTGCAGACAGCCAAATGGGGCATGGTGGTGCAGGACACCGAGTTCCCGGCCCAGGCGTTGGAGATGCTGCACCACCAGGCACCGGAGCAGCCCTACGACCTGGCCATCCTGGACATGCACATGCCGGGCATGGACGGCGCGATGCTGGCCCAGAAGATTCGCGACGCCGGCCACAGCCTGCCGCTGGTGTTGTTCAGCTCGCACGGGCGCAAGGAGGCGACGGACGCGATGTTTGCCGCCACGCTGGCCAAGCCACTGCGACAAAGCCAGCTGTTCGACACCCTGGTGGGTCTGCTGGCCAAGGACGCCGCACCCAAGGCGGCAGCCGCGCCGGCCAAACCACGTACCGACGCCGGGATGGCGACGCGCCACCCCTTGCGTATCCTGCTGGCCGAAGACAACGTGGTGAACCAGAAGCTGGCCATGCGCCTGTTGCTGCAGATGGGCTACCGGGCCGACCTGGCCGGCAATGGCATCGAGGCCATCGAGAGCATCGAGCGCCAGACTTACGACGTGGTGCTGATGGACGTGCAGATGCCCGAGATGGACGGGCTGGAGGCGAGCCGGCGCATCACAGCGAAATACAAACCCGAACAGCGCCCGCGCATCATCGCCATGACGGCCAATGCCATGCAAGGCGACCGCGAGGAATGCCTGGCTGCCGGCATGGACGACTACGTGACCAAGCCGATCCGGGTCGATGCGCTGGTGCAGGCTTTGTTGAGCGCGGCGCCGCAGGGTGCCGAATGAGCGTCATCGCCGCAGGGCCAACTGGACATGGCACGCCGTGCGCGCGGACAACCTCGTGCAATCGGCCTTCAGCTTGCCGGCAGAGGCAGCCAGGGATCGATCACCTCTACACCCGTGCCCTTGAAGGCGCGCACATTGCGAGTGGCCACGGCATACCCGTGCGCGCTGGCAATGGCCGCGATGGCCGCGTCTGCAAAGCTGATCGGGTCACCGGCCGCCTGCGCGCCAGCCTGCACTTGCGCAAATGCATGGGCAGCCGCCATGTCGAAGGCCAGTACCCTGCCCTCGAACAGCGGCAGCACCTGCCCGGTAATGGCCTGGCCCAGCTTGGTGCGCCGCCGCCCTGCCGGCAGTGCTGCCACGCCAGCCAGCAG
>JAYVRP010000330.1:0-2113 GCA_043776215.1 Rhodoferax sp.
GGCTTCAAGCGCGACAGACGGGCGTTGGCGCAGTGGGCGCAATCGTTTGGCCTCGAGGTGGTGGTCATGGAGAGCACCGGCATTTACTGGAAAAGCCCCTATGCGGCGCTGGAGACGGTAGGCATCGCCGCCTGGGTCGTCAATGCGCGCCACGTCAAAACCGTGCCTGGGCGCAAGACCGATGTGGCCGATGCGCAGTGGCTCGCCACGCTGGCGCGAGCGGGTTTGCTGCGCGCGTCTTTCATCCCACCTGCTGACATCCGCCATCTTCGCCTGATTGCGCGCCAGCGGCAAAAACTCGGCGGCATGCTGAGCTCGGAGAAAAACCGGCTGCACAAACTGCTCGCCGATGCGGGTACCGCAGCGATTTCGCCACCGGGGTCGTCGCCGGCTCTTCGGTGCTGGGCATGCTGATTCCGCCCAGCCTGTTGATGATCCTCTATGGTTTTTTGTCCAACTAGTCGGTTGGTGACATGTTCACCGCCGTCATCGTGGCCGGTCTGCTGCTGGCGCTCGCCTACGCCGTTGGTATCGTGGTGCTGGCCCATGTGCGGCCGGCGCTGGTGTTCCAGGGTGGGCAGCCGCTGGCGATCGAGGCGGGCGCGCTGATGCCCTGGCCCGAACTGCTGCGCAAGCTGGCACCCAGCGTGGTGATGATCGTGATGGTGCTCGGAGGCCTGTACGCCGGGTTTTTCACCGCGACCGTCGCCGGTGCGGTGGGCGCTGCTGATCGCCGCGCTCCAGCGCAAGCTCAACGCGGCCAGCCTGTGGAGCGTGCTCACCGAGACCGGCCATGTGACGGTGGCGGTGAGCTTCCTGATCATCTGCGCCAGCATCTACACGCGCATGCTGGCCATGTCGGGCATGCCGTAGTTCCTGCTCGAGAGCATGGCGCAGGCTGGGTTGGGTCAAGCGGCAATCCTGGCCTTGTACGTGGCGGTCATCCTGGCCCTGGGTTGCACCATCGATTCGTCCTCCATCATGCTGATCGTGTTGCCACTGATGCTGTCGATCGCCACGCAGTTCGGCATGAACCTGATGTGGTTTGGCGTGGTCACCGTCGTGGCAGTGGAGATTGGCCTGCTGCGGCCACCGTTTGGCCTGTCCGTGTTTGTCATCAAGAGTACGATGCATGATCCGAATATTTCGCTGGGCGACATCTTCCGTGGGACGGCACCGTTTACCCTGATCATGTTCCTGGTGTTGCTGCTGCTGGCGTTCCCCCAACTCAGTCTGATCTTGCTCAAATGAATCCTGCCGCTGCCAACCCCTTGTCCGGCTTTCAGGTCGGGCGCGAAAACGTCCATACGATCGGGCAAAGGCTGCAGCGGCCCGAATGCATCCTCGCAAAACGCGATGACACCGTTTGGGCTGCCGACGCACGGGGTGGCGTGACGCGCATCGCGGCGGATGGCACGCAGCATTACATCGGCCAGCGAGCGGACGCGCGGTTCCAGAGCGCCAGCGTGGATAAGGCCGAAGCGTTTGATGCCAAGTTCACCCAGGGCATCGTGCCCAACGGCCTGGCTTTTGCCGCCCACGGCAACCTGTGGTGTACGCTGGTGATGACCGACCAGTTGATTGCGCTCACCCCGCAGGGCGACAAGCCGCTGCTGCTTGACGACGGCGAACCGACGGCGAGCCGCAACTTGCTGGAAAAGATGGCCGCCGGGACAGTAACACCCGACGACATGGGCCGCGCCCGCGGCACCTTGGCACCTTGGATGGCCAGCATCACCTTTGGCGGCCCGGACCTGTGCACGGTTTATCTGGGTAGCCTGCTGGGCACAACGATTCCGTACTTCCGCTCGCCCGTTGCCGGTCTGCCCATGGTGCACTGGAACGAGCGTTATTGATCCGTTCAACAGTCCCCTGTTTCCTGGAGCCACCCGCCATGCCACGCAAATTTGTCGACCTCTCGATTTTCCTGGAAAACGACGTGCTGAGTGATCCGCCGGCCTTTGCGCCCAAGATCCAGTACTTCACCCACGACAACACGTTCGCGCAGATCGAGCCGTTTTTCCCGGGCCTGAAGAAGGAGGACCTGCCCGATGGCGAAGGTTGGGCGGTGGAACTGGTGCAGCTCTCTACCCACAACGGCACCCACCTCGAC
>JAYVRP010000331.1:0-6806 GCA_043776215.1 Rhodoferax sp.
CGCGAGCGGCCTTTGCCGATGATGGGGTAGCCACGTCCTGCAAGCGCTGATCTGGCGCGTGGATCGATGGGCGTATTGCCGCCGACGGCATGGGTGCCGGCGGAATCCACGCGCAGGGTGGAGCCCATGCCTGCCTGGCTGGCCAGATGCAAGGTCACGCACTGCGCCATGGGCGATCGGCACACGTTACCCATGCAGACCATGAGAATTCTGGTGGCGTGCGGAGTTCTCGAAAAAAACATGATTTCGGTGGGTCAGTGGGCTTCCGGCGGCGCGCCGCGTGCGACGCCACCGTGCCGCGCCATTCGCGACTCAGCAGCACCATGGCGCTCAGGCCGCCTTGTCCAGTTCTTGCTGCATGGTGGCAGCCAACCGGGCGAACAGCTTGAGTTTTTTCTGAGTGTCGCGGTAGCGCTCGGCGATACGTGCCGAGACGGCGAGCAGGAACTTGGCGCCAATGCCTGGTTGCTCTTCGATCAGCGACTCCAGCGCCTGCCGCGTCAACACGGCGCACTGGATATCCGTGCTGGCCGTGCACGATGCAGATCGCGGCCCGGTGTCAAGCAGACCCATTTCCCCCACCAGGCTGCCGGGGCCCAGAACCGCAGTCGTCACAGGTGCCGTGCGGCTGACGGTAATGCTTTCAACGACCACCTCGCCATCCAGCAGCAACACCATGAACCCCGTGTTGTCCGCATCGCCCTCGGTAATGAAGGTCTCGCCCGCCGGCACCTGTTCGGGGCGCATGTAGCTCACGACGATCTTGGCTTCAGTCAGGCTCAGTTGCATCAGCGCGGCTGGTGCAACGAGCAGGCGTGCAGCATATTCGCGGCTGGATATTTCGCGCGGCACGGGCTGAGCGTTGCGGAAGTTGTCGTCTTGGTCGTTCATGGGATTGGAAGCGGGCCGGTGTCAGGCGGCTCAATGCCCGTTCATGGTACCGCACGACGCTTCGACCGCAAAGCACGGGTCGGTGTTGGCAGAAATCAACAGTACTTGTTGGCAGTTGCGGTAATAATTGTCGAGACGAAGCGATGTGGCGGATGGCGGGCGCCGGCAGTTGCGCGACTGATGACAAGGGGCAACAGATGACGGATCAGATGGAGGAGGAGGACGCGCCACCGGCGAGTGTGGTGGACAATCGCCCGGTTGCCATACTGACCCAAGTTCATAAAACTTACCAGATGGACTCGGTCGAGGTCCACGTCATCAAGGGCGTGGACATCATGGTGCGGCACGCCAAGTTCACGGTGTTGCTGGGGCCTTCTGGCAGCGGCAAGACGACACTCTTGAACATGCTTGGCTGCATCGACAAGCCAGACCGCGGTGAAATCATGGTGGCCGACGCCAAGGTGGCCGAAATGCCCGACGACGTGTTGTCGGATTTCCGCGCCAAGAACATCGGTTTCATTTTCCAGAATTTCAATTTGCTGCCGGTTCTGAGTGCCTACGAAAACGTCGAATATCCACTGCTGCTGGCCGGTGCGACACCTTCGCAGCGCGGCAAACTGGTTCCCCGTCTGCTGAAGGCTGTCGGCCTGGCCGACCGGGCGAAGAACCTGCCCGGGCAACTGTCCGGTGGGCAGAGACAACGGGTCGCCATCGCGCGGGCACTGGCACGCAAGCCAAAGATCGTGATTGCCGACGAACCAACCGCTAATCTGGACAGCCACACGGGCGCGACGATTCTGGCGCTGATGCGCCGGATGGTGGATGAATACGGCATTTCCTTCATCTTCTCCTCGCACGATCCGGAGGTAATCAAGGCGGCCGACGACACGATTGTGCTGAAGGACGGGTTAATCCAGGAAGTGTGGCGCGACGGGGAGAAAAGCGCATGATGATGACGTTTAATCTGGCGTTGCGCAATCTGCTGCGCAATCGGCGGCGCTCCATCGCCACCTTGCTGGCGATGGCGATCGGTTCAACGTCGATATTGTTGTTTGGCGGGTACAGCACCAACATCAACTACACCATGCACACGTCCTATGTGCAAAACGGCGGACATCTACAGATCCAACACCGGGATTTTTATCTGTATGGCAGCGGCAACCCGACTGCGTACGGCATTGTCGACTACGCAAAGATAATAACGGCAATCGAAGCCGACGACGTTCTAAAAAGGATGGTGCTGGTGGCGACACCTACCTTGCAGTTTGGCGGGATTGCCGGCAACTACGCCGCGAGCGTTTCCCGGACCGTAGTTGGTAATGGATTTGTAGCGGAAGACATCAATCGCATGCGTCGGTGGAATGACTTCAATATTCGTATCGGCGCGGGGGTGTTTGCATTGGAAGGCGCCTCTGCCGATGCCGCCATAGTGGGAGTGGGCGTTGCGCGAGTGCTGCAGTTGTGCGATGCTCTGAAAATCGAGAATTGTCCAAAGCCCGAAAGGGAACCCAAACCGGAAGGTCAGGCACTGCCTGCCGACGTCGCACAACTCAGCCTTCAAGAGGCGCCCGTGGCGACTGCGGCTTCGGGCAGTACACCGAGGATCGAGCTGTTGGCCGGCGATGCACGGGGCACGCCCAATGTTGCCGGTTTGAACGTGATCAAAGCAGAAAGCCTAGGCTTCAAGGAGTTCGACGAGGTCTACGTGATGATGCATCTGGCGCAAACGCAAAAACTCATCTATGGTAAGGCGCCGCCACGGGCGACTTCGATCATTCTCCAACTGGCGCATTCCAGCCAGATCCCGGTTGCGATTACCCGTCTCGAGCCAATTTTAGCGAAATTCTCGAGTGCCCAACCGTTGGCTGTGCTGGATTTTCGCTCCCTCAATCCGTTCTATGTGCAGACCATTCAATTGTTTGACACCATATTTGGTTTCATCTTCGCGTTGATTGGCTCCATTGTGCTTTTCACAGTTGGCAACACGATGAATACTGCAGTGGTCGAACGAACGGTCGAAATCGGGACACTGCGCGCAATCGGACTGCGATCCTCCGGAGTCCGGCGCTTGTTCGTGACCGAGGGTGCATTGTTGGGCTTTTTTGGCGCCCTGTTCGGCGTGGCGCTGGCATTGCTCGTGTCCGCGTTGGCGAACCGAATGGGCTTGACATGGACGCCACCTGGAAGCGTACTCGCACTCCCGCTCACGTTGACGGTTTGGGGAGAAACCCGGATGATCATCGGTACCTCGATTGGCCTCATGTGTATTGCGTTGTTGTCGGCCTGGTGGCCGGCTTACCGGGCTGCCAAACTCAATGTTGTCGATGCCCTGCGCCATGTCTGAGGGAGTTGTACGATGATGAAGCAGTTGGCCTTATTGGTTCTGTCTTGTCTCTTCAGCGGTTTCGCGTCTGCGGCACCCAGTGCGGACGAAATTCTGGTGGCGAGTGATGCAATTCGCAATCCGGGGCGGCCTTTCAGTGTCACCGTGACACTGACAGAATTCCAGGGTGGCAAGCAGGTCGACACCAGTACGCTTGCGAGTTACTCGCGCACCCAGCAGCAGGGGGGGCAGTTTTCCAGCTTAATCCGCTTTGTGTTGCCGGCGCGGGATGCAGGCAAATTGATGCTCAAGAATGGAAGCGACATGTGGTTTTACGACCCTGTATCCAAGGCAAGTGTGCGACTTTCGCCGCAGCAGCGGCTTCTCGGCCAGGCGTCCAATGGGGACGTGGCAACGGTAAACCTGGCGCGCGACTACAAAGCGACCTTGGCTGGCGAAGAAGAAATCAAGGATGGTGAGGGTCAGTTGCGCAAGGCGAACAAGCTTGCGTTGGCTGCTGCAGCCCCGGGAGTGACCTATGCGAGTATCGAGATGTGGGTCGACGCCCAAAGCAACCGCCCAATCAAGGCAAAGTTTTTTGCTGAATCCGCACGCCTTCTCAAGACCGCGTTCTACCGCAAGTACCAGCTGCAATTAGGGGTCGAGCGGCCGACCGAAACCGTGATTATCGATGGCTTGAACCCACAGTCCGTCACTATCATGCGCTTTTCCGACTACGTGTCCCGTGCCATTCCAGAGACTTGGATGCAGCGCGATTTCCTGCCCCGTTTTCAACCGGAGTAAGAAATGCATTTGTCGGTCCGGTATTTGAGGTCTTGTATCTTGGTTTTGGCGGTGCTGCCCGCACTGCCCGCGATGGCGGATGACGACGGCGATGCCTTGAAACTCGAGAGTGCGCCTGCGGAAGCTGCGCCCGCTGGTGTGCGCGACACGAAGATCTTTATTGAAGGGGCGGTCGGCAGCAAAAGCAGGCGTTATCAACTCGCTAGCCAGGACATTGGGCGCGTGTCGTTGGATTTTTCGCATACGGCACGGTTGGGGAACGGGTTGCGGGCTGTTTTTTCCGACCGGATTGACCACCTTTACCCCAATGTGGCCGGTTCCGATCCGTCCATCAATAGTTTGCGTGAGGCCTACATCAGCTGGCAGGCGGAGGGAGGCAGCACTGTAATAGAGTTCGGGCGCATCAACTTGCGTTACGGGCCGGCGTACGCATACAACCCGACCGATTTTTTCCGTGATGGCAGCTTGCGCACGCTGACAACTGCGAACCCGCTCGCACTGCGCGAGAATCGTCTGGGAAGCGTCATGCTCCGCGCCCAACGGTTGTGGACGGATGGTTCCTTGTCGGTGGCCCTTTCGCCCAAACTGGCCAATCGCCCCAGCCTGGACGTATGGAGCCTGGACCTTGGTTCCACCAATCACAGTGATCGGGCATTGGTGGCACTTGGAACCCAGTTTTCACAGCGTATCAGCACCCAGCTGCTGGCGTACAAGGTTGATGGTCTGTCCACGACGTTGGGTGCCAGCATGACGGCCTTGGTCTCTGACGCTGCAACGGCGCAGCTGGAGTGGTCTCGCGGCAGTGAGCCCGATCTCTTCAGTCGGGCGCTGGCACTGCCTTCGTCCAGCGCGACCCGCAACCGGTTTGCTGGCGGACTGACCTACACCACCGTTGGGAAGTTGTCTGTGACGGCGGAATACCAGTACAACGGCTTCGCATTGAGCAAGGCCAGTGCAGCCACGCTGGCGGCAAACTCGCCGGCGGCGCAGGTGGCCTACCTGCTTGAGGCCCAGCGTCTGCAGGAACTCGCTCCGCGCCAGGCCTACCTCATCTATGTGACGCAAAAAGATCTGTTCCTGAAGGATCTCGACCTCACGGCGTTTCTTCGGGTGAATGCGGGTGACAGGAGCCATTTGGCTTGGGTGGAATTGCGTCGCCATTGGCCCAGCTTCGATTTGGCCTTCCAGCTGCAGCAGAGCATCGGACGCATCACCAGCGAGTATGGCATCCTGCCAGACCGCAGGGTGATCCAACTGCTGGGCACGTACTACTTCTGACCGTTCAGCATCATGTCGAGAGCCATTGCCATCTGTATGAATTCGGACGCTGGGTAACGATCCCAAAACCAGATGGTGGTCAGCGAGTACTGGGCATCCCGACGGTGACGGATCGGGTGGTTCAGCAAGCGCTTCTGCGAGTGCTGCGGCAATATCTTGGCCAGCGCCAGCGCCAGCGCCAGACGCAGGTTGATGGAGTCGCAATGCAGGTTACCGACCACCGACCACAACGGCGACTTTGCAAATGGCGCTCCTCGCAGGGGTGACGGGTCAGCGCCCATCCAATCCATGTCTGTCCGAGCGGGCCGGCTACTTCAGGCGCCTGGCCGGCACGCCACCCCAGGCTTCGCCGTCCAAGATGCGGGCGCCTTTGGAAACCACTGCTCCCGCCGCGATAATCGCGTTGTTGCCGATGACCACGTCGGCGAAGACGATCGCGTTGGCGCCGACGGTCACGTTGTCGCCGAGCAATATCGGATACATCGCCAGTCGTTCACCCTCGATCGCGTGCGGAATGATCTGGGCCGATTGTCCGATGATGCAATTTTTCCCCATCCGCACAAAACTCGGGTCGAACATGATCCCCGAGCTGTAACTGTTCTCACCCATCCTGGCGCCAAGGGCCTGATAGAACAGCCGCATGATCGGGACCGGGACTATTCCCGAGCGCATCACGGGATAGAAAAGAAGCAGGAAGAAAAGAATGTAGACGTGATATGTGAATTCCTGACGTGAGGCGATCGGGAATTCTCCCGGGAGCAACGGAAACCGCCAGAGCATGAAGCGGTAAGACGCAATCGCCAGGACATAGATCAGGAAAATTCCGAAGGCAGTCATCACTACGCCCCGAAAATCCGCAAGTGGCACGTACCAGCAGATTGCCACATCGAGGATGACAGCGAATATGACGATCAACGTCAGAGTCGAGGAGAAGATCAGTATCTGCAAGCCGGTGATTTTTCGCATCGATGTTTTCTCGGACTAATTGTTGTCAATCGGGTCGCGGGCGCCTTCTGCAGCGAGGAAATTCAATCAAACTATCGAACTCGACGGTGCCGAGCTCGTGGGCGACGATGGTGTCGAACCCCTGACCCCAACAGTGTGGATGTTGCGCTGTACTCCCGAGCGAACCGCCCTGAGCTGGAGTGATATAGGCCCTCAGAAATTATGCCATAGCGACTTCGATAGCAACGGGCCAGACGGGCTTCCAAGCCGCACGCATTGGCGAGCTCGACGAGCATCTCCGCATGGGGCGCGGCTTCGGCTTCATCCGCTTCGGCGACGATCAGGTCGAGTATGGCGAAGACGACCGTTTGCGACGCGGTTTGGGCGGCCGTCGGCTCGTCGGCTTCGATCAGCAGCGAGTGCTGGCCTTGCGTCATTTGGATGTAGATCTCAGCCAGCAAACCCGCATCTAGTGTAGTGATCTGTTCTTGATTGAACTTAAATGCTGTGTGCGACTCCAATGCTCTACTACGGTCTGCATTGGAACCAGCACATGCGAGTTGCC
>JAYVRP010000332.1:0-6801 GCA_043776215.1 Rhodoferax sp.
CGCGTGGTCAGCTTGGCTTGAGCGATTTTCCCCAGCGGGCGTTCGTCGCGTACCAGTTCGAGCAACTTGCCCACGAATGCCTTCTGATGCCGCTCCGACTCCGACACGTCCACAAAAAAGCCCAGCCCCCGGCCACGCATGGCTTCCAGATCGGCCCTGGAACCAATCACATACCCCTTGCGCGCGAGCAGGATGCCCGTCTCGTCGCGCAGTGAAAATGGCAGCGGCTGCCCGATTGCGATGGATTCGTTGGTGACCTGTACGAGGTTCATGGATTCGGCAAATTATGCCCATCGGGTCGGGGCACCGGTGCCCTAGAGCATACACAGGCTGTGTCAGGGGTGATCGGCTGATGGGTGGGCGAAAACAACCTCTTTTTGCTCGATCGTCATTCGAGCGCGCCAAAAACGGCATTCCACAAAGACGTCACCGCGACCTGTGGCGCCGACAACTCTCCTTCAGCCACCTGGGTTGGCTCTTCGTTCAGCCGCGCATGGTGCTGCACGCGTCGCAGCTCGCGATAGGCTTGCGCCGCAGCAGACCCGACCCCCGGAGGCACCAGGCCGGCGTCCTGGGCGCGGTGCAGCAAGGCGATGTTGCCTACGTTGTCTACCAGGCAGGGATGACTGGCAGACTGGGACAGCACCAGGAACTGCACGACAAACTCGGCATCGACCATGCCGCCGCGACTGTGCTTGACGTCGAATTTCCCCGGCTCGACCCGATGTGCCGAACGCACCTTGTCGCGCATCCCGATGATTTCGGCGCGCAGGTCCGCGGATTCGCGTGGCGCGGTGATCACGGCCGCCCGGACCTGGTCGAATCGCATGCGCAACGAGTCATTGCCCAGCACGAAACGCGCGCGGGTCATGGCCTGGTGTTCCCAAGTCCACGCGGTATTGCTTCCTCGTTGCTGCTGGTAGTTGGCGTAGGCATCAAACGTCGTCACCAGCAGGCCCGAGTTGCCATTCGGACGCAATGCGGTGTCAATCTCATAGAGGTCACCCTCCCCCGTCTTGACGGTGAGCCAGTTGATCAGTTTGCGCACCAGGGCAGAGTACACCTCGGAGGCACTTTCGTCGGGGTCGTCAAAGACGAACACGATGTCGAGGTCACTTCCGTAGCCGAGCTCCTTGCCCCCCAGCTTGCCATAGGCAATGATGGCGAACTGCGGGTCGTCCCGGTGCCGCTGGCGTGTGCGGGCCCAGCACCACTGGGTGGTGATGCGCAGAATGGATTCAGCCAGCGCGCTCAGGTCGTCGGCGACCTGCTCGACGCTCAGGCGTCCTTCGACGTCCCGTGCAAGGGTGCGGAACACCTCGGCGTGGTGAGCCCGCCGCAGCAGGTTGAGGAGCGTCTCGTCATCGTCTTCACTGGTCGTGACCAGTGCGGCCCGGCGGTGCTCGAGTTCCTGTTCGAACTCCTGTGGCTCAAACCGTTCGGCCAGCATGGCGTCGTTGGCCAACTCGTCAATGACGCCGGGGTGTAGCAGCAGGTAGCGCGCCGGCCAGCGCGCATTGCCTAACAGGCGAAGCAATCGCTGGTGGACGTTCGGGCGCTCCAGGAGCAAGGCGAGGTAACTCTCGCGTCGCAGCAGTGGCTCGATCCAGTCTGCCAACCGCACGCCGGCCGCCTCGCTGACGGAACCGTCGCGGATCCAGGTCGTGGTGCGGGCCAGCAGACGCATGAGGCGCTGGCGCGATTCGTCGCGCAGAGCGAGGAATCGCGGGTGATCGCGCCAGGCCGCGACACGTTCGCGAAAGCTGGTGGGAAGGCCGTTCAGGAATTCGGTGAAGTTTGTCGGCGTCACCGCGCCGGCAGGGCCACCGTTGCAGGACTTGCAGTCCGGCTGGCCACCACCGAGCAACGCATCGAACTCCTGGGCCACGACCTCGCGGTGGCGGTCGAGTTCCGCCAGGAAAGGCTGCGCGCCCGGGTGGCCCATGGACCGGGCCAACCATGCCAGGTCCTCGTCCTGGGTCGGCAAAACATGTGTCTGCTGGTCATCGAGATACTGGATGCGATGCTCTACGCAACGCAAGAAGACATATGCGGCCGACAACGCATCCACCGTGTCTTGCGACATCAAGCCGGCGCGGACCAGCCTGGGCAACGCATCGAGCGTGGCGCGCGTGCGCAGTTCGGGAAACTGCCCACCGCGCACGACCTGCAGCAACTGAACAATGAACTCGACTTCACGAATGCCGCCCCGCGACAACTTGACATCATTGGTGCGCTCCGGGTGTCCCGCGCTGCGGCGTGCGGCGTGTTCCCGGATCTGGCGATGCAGCACGCGCAGCGCGTCGAAGACGTTGTAGTCCAGGTAGCGCCTGAAGACGAACGGCAGCACAACCGCGCGCAGCAGGCTGGCCGAACCATCCGCGACGCAGTGGAAGGGCGCCACCACCCGGCTCTTGAGCCAGGCAAATCGCTCCCATTCCCGACCCTGAACATGAAAATACTCCTCCAGGGCCCCCAACGAAATGGCGGCGGGGCCGGAGTTGCCGTTGGGGCGCAGCGCCAGGTCAACTCGGAACACGAAGCCATGTTCCGTGGTGTCTCCGATCAGGTTGTAGATCGAACGCACGACCCGGGCGAAGTATTCCTGGTTCGAGATGCGGTTGCGGCCCTCGGCGTTGCCTTGCGTTTCACCATCCTGGTCATACACATAGATCAAGTCGATATCACTCGACACGTTGAGTTCACGTGCGCCCAGTTTTCCCATGCCCACCACCCACAGGCGCGCTCGGTGTCCATCTTCCCCAAGGGGTGGGCCGAACTGGCTGTCCAGTGCAGCCTGGGCGTGTGCACACACGGCATCGAGGGAAAATTCGGCCAGTGTGGTCATTGCCGCCGTGACTTGCTGCATCGATGCTTCGCCACAGCAGTCGAGTGTCAGCAGGCGCTCCAGCACAAGTTGCCGCGTCATGCGCAGTGCGATTGGCACCTCGGCAGCGTCGGCCCGCAGCTTGGCGTACAGGCTGGTCAGGGTGGCAAGCTCAGGCAGGCCCGTATTCAGAAGCGACAGGCTGGACGCGTACCGGCGGCGCACACGCTGACCAAAGCGAGGGTAGGCAGCGGTCATGGGAGACGGGTCGGCTGATATTGCGGATGGGTAGCCAGGCTCCTGCGCAAGGCAGGACACGGGGGAGAGGCCGTGACTATTGCGGGTCATAATTCTTGACCGACTCCCGTACACACAATGGATGACCTGACGCCAGCAACATCGCCGCTACTGAAGGTCTGCGCCTTCATGGCCCGATGGTCGCTGGCACTGCTGTTGCTCGCGTGGTTCCTGTTTGCGGCGGGTTGGGGCGCGTTGCATTTGTTCATTGTGCCGCGAATTGGCGAACTGCGCCCGCAGCTCGAAGCGACTGCGTCGCGCCTGCTGGGGGTCACGGTCCGGATCGAGGCAATCACGGCTTATTCGACCGGCCTGGTCCCGGCGTTTGAACTGAGCAACGTCAGCCTGCACGATGCGCAGGGGCGCGAGGCGCTGCGTCTGCCGCGGATTCTCTTTTCCCTCTCGCCGAAGTCCGTCGTCGGCATGAAATTTGACCAGCTTTTTGTCGACCGTCCGACCCTCAACGTGCGTCGGGCCGCTGATGGCCGGCTGTTTGTCGCCGGGCTGGATCTTTCCGCCGGTGCGGAGTCCGACGGGAAATTGATGGACCAGATTTTTTCCCAGCCGGAATTCGTCATCCGCCACGGAACAGTCTTGTGGACCGACGAACTGCGCGGCGGCCCTCCGCTGGCTTTGCGGGATGTCGATCTGGTTTTGCGTAATGGCGCCCGGCGCCATGAAGTGCGGCTCGATGCGACGCCGCCTTTGGACTGGGGCGACCGGTTCGGCCTGCTGGCCCGGTTCGAACAACCATTCCTGTCGATGGACAACGGTCGCTGGCGAGAATGGTCAGGGCAGGCCTACGCCTACTTTTCTCGTGTCGACGTGTCGCAACTCAAACGCTATGCGGATCTGGGGGTCGATATCCAGCAGGGCCGCGGGGCCATTCGTGTGTGGGCCGACGTCAAGCGTGCGCGTGTCACCGCGGTGACTGCCGACCTGGCACTGGCGGACGTGGACACCCGGCTTGATCCTGCCCTGCAAGCGCTGCAACTGGCATCCCTGTCGGGGCGCATCGCCGGCAAGTTTGCGCCGGGTGTGCTCGAATTTTCCACGCAGAATCTGGCATTCGACACTGCCGATGGCATCCAATGGCCTGGTGGCAACGTCGCGTTGACGCAAACCGATGGCAATGCGACCCGCGTCGCGCATGGCGAGTTGGCCGCAGACCGGCTCGACCTTGCCGCACTGACGCAGATCGCCAGCCGCTTGCCCCTGGGGGCCCAGACCCATGCGGCCCTCGCACGCCACCTGCCAGCGGGTCTCGTGGAGCGACTCAAGGCCAGTTGGCAGGGGTCGCCGGATGCCATCGTCAAATACCAGGTGCAAGGGCGGGTTCGGCAACTCGAGGTGAAGGCCTTGCCGGCTGCACCGGGACCGGGGTCCGAGTCACGGATCGGCACGCCGGGCGTCAGTGGTGCCGCGCTGGACTTTGATCTGACCGAGTCCTCCGGCAAGGCCAATGTGATACTCGAGCGTGGGACGCTGACAGTGCCGGGGGTGTTCGAGGATCCGGTGATTCCGTTTACGCAGCTCACTGCGGATCTCACTTGGCAAAACGAAAACGACAAGATTCAGGTGCAAGTACCCCACCTGCGGTTCTCCAACCCCGACACCGAGGGTGAATTGCAGCTCAAATGGCAGACCAGCGACCCTGCCCGCTCCAGGGCAGGCGCGCGTTTCCCCGGTGTCCTGGACTTGCAGGGCAGCCTGTCCCGCGCGACGGCAACGCGTGTCCATCGTTATCTGCCACTGGTGCTGCACAAGGGCGTGCGCGACTACGTACACGATGCCGTGCAGGGTGGTGCTTCATCCAGCGTGAAGTTCAAGGTCAAAGGGGATTTGTATGACATGCCATTTGACAATCCGAAACATGGCGAGTTCTCGATCATCGCCGCAGTCCTGGATGGTGTCCTCGCCTACGTGCCGCGCCCTTACCAGAGCGCCGACACGCTGCCCTGGCCGGTGCTGAACCAGTTGCAGGGTGATTTGGTGTTTGACCGCAAGACGCTGCAGGTGCGCAATGCGCGTGCTGGCCTGGTGGGCATGCCTGCTCTGCAGATATCCAAGGGCGACATGCAGATTGCAGACCTGACACAAGCGGTTATCGTGGCTGCGGGTTTTGATGCGCGCGGGCCATTGGTGGATCTGCTGGCCGTTGTCAACGGGTCGCCCGTGGGTGCCTTTAGCGGCAGTGTATTGAGCAACGCCACCAGTACCGGGAACGCGGAGATTCGTTTGAAGTTGGCCATTCCCCTCAGTGCCCTCGACAAGTCGACGGTGCAGGGAAGTCTGGTGTTGGCGGGCAACGACATACAGCTGGCGCCCGATCTCCCCCGCATGAGCCGTGTGCGTGGCATGGTGGGATTTTCCGAGACCGGGTTTTCCCTCAACGCGGTGCAGGCCAGGATGCTGGGGGGGGAGGTTCGAATCGACGGGGGCACCTTGCCCGTGGCAACACTGGTGAATGCCGGCTTGCGCAACGCGCCCGCCGTGTCCGTGCGGCTGCAGGGCATGGCCAGCGCAGAAGGTCTGCGACAGGCGCGCGAGTTTGGCCCGCTGGCGCGGATCGCGCAACGGGCCAATGGCAGCGCAGCGTATGTTGCCAACTTGACCATGCGTGCATCCGTGCCCGAGATATCGGTGTCTAGCAATCTGGTCGGGATGGCGCTGGACTTGCCGGCACCCCTGTCCAAGAGTGCTGAGGCGCCGATGCCGATGCGGCTTGAATCCGCGCTCGTGCGCGAATCCCTGGTGCCAGGTGCCGGCGGCCGCGTTCGCTTGCAGGACCAGCTGGTGTTGGACTTCGGGCGTGTCGGCTCGGTCACCTACGTGCGCGACATCTCGGGTCCCGAGCCGCGCGTCCTGCGTGGTGCCATTGCCATTGGTTTGGCCGCCGACGAAGCCGCGCCTTTGCCTGCCGAAGGGGTGCTTGCCAATATCAACCTGGGTAGTGCGGACGCCGATGCATGGGGCGCGTTCCTGGCGGACGCATCGGGTGCCAGTCTCGCCGCACTGGAGCCCGCCGCGACTGGCTCGGCCCAAAACGTTGGAGCCCGCAGTTACCTGCCCGGCACCTTGGCAATTCGGGCGCGCGAATTGGTGGCAGGCGGCCGGCGATTGCACCATGTGGTGCTGGGTGGCTCGCGGGAGGGGCAGGTATGGCGCGCCAACCTGGATGCGGATGAACTCAATGGGTATGTCGAGTACCGACAGGCAGCCGGAGCCAATGCCGGGCGCGTATTTGCCCGTTTGTCGCGACTGACGCTTGCTCCGGCGTCGGCCAAGGACGTAGAAGCCTTGCTCGATGACCAGCCAGGCAGTATTCCGGCGCTCGACATCGTGGTGGACGACCTGGAGTTGCGGGGCAAGAAGCTCGGGCGCGTGGAAATCGAGGCTGTGAACCGCAACGTGGGTGGCCGCGAAGTCGGTGTGCGGGAGTGGCGCCTGGCCAAATTCGATGTGATCACCCCCGATGCCGTGCTTCGGGCGTCGGGCAATTGGGCGGCGCCCGGTGCGACAGCCGATTCGGGCGGCACGCCACCTGCTTCCGGCACGGAGGCGCGCCGCACATTGATGAATTTCCGTCTCGACATCGCCAATTCGGGCGACTTGTTGGCCCGCTTTGGCATGAAAGACGTGATCCGGCGCGGCAAAGGCAACATGGAGGGCCAGAT
>JAYVRP010000333.1:0-2108 GCA_043776215.1 Rhodoferax sp.
CGATTTGGCCGCTTCCTGCCGTATGCGCAGCAGGATCAGCAAAAAGCCGAACCACGCGCCATATCGCAAGGCATCCGCGAACAAGCCCAGCAAGAGCAGGAAGCCATGCCCGCCAACCAGGAATGCTGCAAGACCGGCCCCCCACAAGGCACTGTGAACAACTGCCACGAGCATGGCCACGTTGGCCCCATCCCGGGGTGCGCGCAAGTAGCCCCGTTGCAACAGGATGATCGCGAACACGGCGTACATCAGCCCCGCGAGCCCGTAGCTCCAGGAACTCAGTATGAGGTTCTCGGCAATCATGGAATTCATCTGAACAAGTCAGCGAGCCGCTCGAAAACAAGGCGCCATTGCAGCCAACCGGGCTATTGGGCGCCCTTGGCGGTCAGCACCACGCCCACGGTCTCGAACAAAATGACCAGGTCCAGAAACAAGGTGTGGTTCTTGACGTAATACAAGTCATATTGCAGCTTTTCCGCAGCGTCTTCGACCGAAGAACCATAGTGGTACCGCACCTGTGCCCACCCGGTCACCCCCGGCTTGACGCTTTGGCGCACCGCAAAGTAGGGGATTTCCTGGGTAAGTTTGTCCACGAAATAGGGCCGCTCCGGGCGCGGCCCGACGAGGCTCATGTCGCCATTGAGCACACTGAACAACTGCGGCAACTCGTCAATGCGCAGCTTGCGGATGATGCGCCCCACGCGTGTGACGCGATCATCCTGGGCGGTAGCCCAGCGCGGCTGACCATCCTGCTCGGCATCCGTGCGCATGCTGCGGAACTTCACGACATTGAAAAGCCGGCCATTCAGACCGACACGCTCCTGCAAATACAGGATCGGCCCGCCACTCTCCAGCAAGATCAACAGTCCTGTCAGCAGGATGATCGGTGATGCCAATACGATCAGGACGGCGGCGCAAACGATGTCGAACATCCGTTTCACGATCGTGCGAACGAGATCCTGGCTGAAGCCATCCCCAAAAATCAGCCAGCCGGCGGAAACGGAATCGAGCCGAATCTGGCCCAGGGTCTTCTCGAAATGGGTGGCCATGTCGACCACACGCACACCCTGCAGTTTGCAGTCGAGCAATTCGCGTAGTGGCATGCTGCCACCGCGCCGCTCGGCGAGCGCCACCACGATCTCGTCGACTTGCTGCTCCATGACGATATCCGTGAGGGAGGTGTTGGGCGACAAAATACCCCAGGCAGATACCTCGGCCACGGCTTCGTTGGGGCTGGCGTAATAACCCACGAGGTCGATATGCGGGTCGGATTTCTGGAGCGTCCGACCGACCAGTTTGGCCCGGGTGCCGGTGCCAAACACCAGAACACGTTGGCGCATCAAAGTCTGGCCGCCGGCGTGGCCCACATGGACCCGGTGGACCAGCATGAGGACCAAGCCACCGATCACCGCCATGGCAACAAATTCGCGGCTGTTCAGGCCCGTCGCAAAAACGCGCAAAACGACATAGGCGACAGGAAGCAACAGTACCAACGACAAGGCTGCCCGCGCCCATGACTGAGCAACCGAACGGTTGTGGACTCTCTGGTAAAAGCCCAGTGCAGCATTGATGATCAGCGCCATGACACCCAGCACAGCCGCCGATGGCAGGGCAGCAGAAACAGCCACGGCGACGCTCTGCGCGTGCCAGCCCACGGACAAGGCTACAACACCAATCACCAGTCCGAAGTCAATGAAAATCTGCAGGAGGGTTCGGCGGTGGATGTAATGGTTGAAAATTTTTATCAATTTCGTGTTCCTGATTGCGGGTATGGCCAACAGGCGAAGTGCAGATACTACACGGCACGGCCTGAGCAAAGACTGCCGTGGCGCCGGTGCAGAGTCATGCGAGCCGGGCCTCGCGTACAAAAAAATGGCCTCTCAACAAAATATGCATATTGGCCGTGGCACACGCTTGGCACTACTCATTCACGGCCTCCACGACTCCCACGCAGATGAACGTTGTCGCGCAGTCTCAGCCGGGCGAGGGCGAAATTATTGACCTTTCCGGAATTCATTACACCGTTCGGGCTGAGCCTGTCGAAGCCCTCGCGAGCCCTTCGACAGGCTCAGGGCGAACGGAAGAGTTTTGTCGCGAAATATGGAAAC
>JAYVRP010000334.1:0-2105 GCA_043776215.1 Rhodoferax sp.
GTCATTGGTGAAGTGGCCCTCGGCATCCTTGCCCTTGCGGGTGTCCAGGATGGCAATTTCAGTGTCGGCCAGCGGCCCGGACTGCACCAGAAGCACGCCAGCGTCCCCGGCCTGCCCGCCGCCGAGCGGGTAGAAGACCGAACGATCCAGCACGATGCCCTGGGGCGTGACGGCCAGGACGGTGGCGCTGCATTCGCGCAGATAGGCGTCGGTGCGAAACAGCGCTTGTGTCATGCGGGCCAATAATACCGGTATGTCCCCGACCAAAGCCGAGCCGCCGCGTGTGATCCTGTGTACCTTGAACGCGAAATACGTGCACGCGTCGCTGGGTCTGCGCTACTTGATGGCCAATATGGGCCCCCTTCGCGATGAGACCGTGGTGCGTGAATACACCCTATCGCGCCGGACCGAAGACATGGCGCGCGACCTGCTGGACCTGCTGGGTGTTGTCCTTTCGCACCAGGTTCAGGTGATCGGTTTTGGTGTTTATATATGGAACGTGGCCCAGACCTGCGCCTTGGTGCGTCAGCTGAAACTGTGGCGCCCCGGCCTGAAGATCGTGCTCGGTGGGCCCGAAGTCAGCCATGAGTGGGACAGCCAGGAGATCGTGGCGCTGGCCGATCACGTCATCACCGGCTGGGGCGACCTGAGTTTCGCGCGTTTGTGCCAGGCCTTGTTGCACGGGCCCCGACCGCTGATGAAATTGATCGCGGGCGAACAACCTCCGCTGGATGCCATCGCGCTGCCGTATGCCCAGTACACCGACGCGGACCTTGCACACCGCGTGGTGTACGTGGAAGCCTCGCGCGGGTGCCCGTTCAAGTGCGCGTTTTGCCTGAGTTCACTCGACAAGACGGCCTGGGCGTTCGACCTGCCCCGATTCCTGGCGGCGCTCGTCGGTCTCTACCAGCGCGGCGCCCGCAATTTCAAGTTTGTGGACCGCACCTTCAATCTCAAGATCGACGCCTCGGTGCGGATCCTGCAATTTTTCCTGGACCGGGTGTCGGCGCCGGGCGCCGCAGCCGATGGCGCCGGGTTGTTCGTGCATTTCGAAGTCATTCCTGACCATCTGCCCGAGCGCTTGAAGCAGATGATCGCGTGTTTTCCCGCCGGTGTCCTGCAGTTCGAAGTCGGCATTCAGACCTTCAACACGACGGTTCAGAGCCGCATCTCTCGCGTGCAGGACAACGATCGCACAGCGGCCAACGTGCAGTGGCTGGTCCAGGAATCACGTGCCCATGTGCATGCGGACCTGATCTTCGGGCTGCCTGGTGAATCCATGGCCAGTTTTGCGTGCGGGTTTGATCGCCTGCTCGCTCTGGGACCGCACGAGATCCAGCTCGGGGTTCTCAAGCGCCTGCGCGGTACCCGCGTTGGCGACACCCCTGGCCATGTTTTCGACCTGCAACCCCCGTACACGGTGCAGGAAACGGCAGACGTCAGCGCGGCGGACCTGCAGCGTTTCACCCGCCTGGCCCGTTACTGGGACTTGATCGCCAACTCTGGACGCTTTCGGCAGACCCTGCCGATGCTGCTGCTGGCCGATGCGGCCCGTGGCGCCGCAGGGCCATCACCTTTTGCCGCATGGATGCGTCTCAGCGACTGGTTGTGGGCGCGCACCGGTGCCACCCATCGCCTGACGCCAGAGCAACTGGTGGATGTGCTGTACGCGTACCTGGTGGACCACTCCGGTGCTGATGCTTCAGTGGTGGCGCAGACCCTGCGGGCGGACTATCTGGCCAGCGGTGCCCGGGGTCGACCACAATGCCTGCGCCACCTTTTGGCGGCAGGCACAACTCCGGTAAAACTGCGGATCCAGCCCTCACTGCCGCGCCAGACACAGCATCTGGCGGCCCTGCCGGACGACCTCGCGACGACCGTCAAGCGGAACACCGCAGGCATGGAAAACCGCCTCTGAGTTACCATCGGAATGTATTCCACCACTTTTGCCCTCATATCGTTCGTATGAATATTTTGATGTCACCAAACTTTCAGAGGTCGACCGATGGCCAAAGCTGAGGCGAAAACGGCTGTCATGGCCGACGGTCTGCGTTACAAATCCAAGGCGTCCGGTTCTCCGTTCGCGGCTGCGGCATCGTTTGGCG